>JAAWLQ010000291.1 GCA_022797995.1 Lachnospiraceae bacterium | reverse complement strand
CGAACGCACTGAGGGGTGCCCTTAGCAGAGATGAAATCCACTGCCTACTGAAACTTAGGTGCGGTCCTTTCGCGCCTTAGTTTCTGTTGGCAGTTAGTTTATCGGCGCGTTACCCCTGCCGAGGAAAGAGCCCCCGGCCTCCTCTGCCGGACCTTTGCTTTAAACCTGACTCGCTGCGATAAACTGGACATTAGCGGCAGGCCCCCTGTTGGTCATTGCGGGCCCCCGGGTTTAGGCGACAGGCTCCTTGTTGGTCATTGCAGGAATCTTGGACTTAGGCCTCAGGACCTTTAAGGTCCTTGCACGAGGCATCGCCTCTTGTGAATTAAACGCGAATTTCCCCTGCTGCCCCCTTACATCTTCAGCATCTGAAAAAACCTCTCCTGCAGCCCCGCATCCCCCTCGAAGACGCCCCGCACAGCCATACTTACAGTCCTGCTGCCCGGCTTCTTCACACCGCGCATGGTCATGCACATATGCTCCGCCTCCAGAACCACCATCACCCCCCTGGGGCTTAAATGCTTCATCACCGCATCCGCAATCTGTCCTGTCATCCGCTCCTGCAGCTGCAGCCTCCTGGCATAGACTTCCACCGTCCTGGCCAGCTTACTCAGTCCCAGCACCTTTCCGTCCGGAATATATGCTATATGCGCTTTTCCATAAAAAGGCATCAAATGATGTTCGCACATGGAATAAAAGACAATATCCTTCTCCAGAACCATCTCGCTGTCGTCCACGGCAAATACCTTTGCCAGCGGCTGTGCAGCGTTCGCCTCCATACCGGCAAAAATTTCCTCATACATTCTGGCGACTCTGTCAGGAGTCTCCGCCAGCCCTTCCCGTCCCGGATCCTCTCCGATTCCTTCCAGCAAAAGAGCCACGGCTTTTCTGATTTTTTCCTGATCTATCATTTTCGTCCATTTCCTTTCCACGCCGAACTTTCCACAATTTTCATCAGTCTTCCCAGAAAGGACAGAGAACCGAAGGCAACAATGACGTCTTCCTTCCCTGCCAGCAGATAACTCATTTCCACCGCTTCCTCCAGACTGTCCGCCGCCGTTACGTTGGGATGCACTTTTGCCGCCTCCTGCGCAAGCAGATACGCCGGAAGGGCTCTTGCATTGTCCGGCGGCGTCACCGTGATAATCTGATCGGCCAGAAAATGTGTCTGTTCCATTACTTTCCCGTATTCCTTATCCTTCAATACGCCCATGATGTAAAGCATTCTCCTTCCGGGAAAATACTCTTTCAGGGACTCCGCCAGCTTCTCTGCCGCATCCGCGTTATGTGCGCCATCCACAATAAAATAAGGCTTCCGCCCGATTATGGTAAAGCGGCCCGGCCACCTGGTCTCCGCCATGCCTTCCCGCACTTTTTCCTCCGACACCGTAAAGCCTTTCTCCCGAAGTACCTCCAGTGTCTCAAGTGCCGCGGCCGCGTTGTCTATCTGGCAGCGGCCGGCAAGGGAAATCTCATATTTTACGCCGCGATACGCAAATTTCTGCTTTTCCAGGCCATACCGCACATGGGAAAGTGCCGTGCTGTCAACTATATGGAAAGGACAGGCCATCTCCGCCGCTTTCTCTGAAAGCACTTTCATGACCTGCGATTCCTGCTCCATCGTAATCACATCACAGCCTGGTTTGAGGATTCCCGCCTTCTGAGCCGCAATCTCCGTTAACGTACCGCCCAGGTAGCTCATGTGGTCCATGCTGATGGAAGTCAACACAGCCGCACAGGTATTCTCCACCACATTTGTAGCGTCCAGCAGGCCGCCCATTCCTGTTTCCAGTATGACGATATCGCAGCGCTTCTTCTGAAAATACCAGAATCCCAGCGCAGTTTCCATCTCAAAGGGGGTGGGATGGGCTTTCCCTTCCCTCTGCATCTCTTCACAGGCATTTTTAATGAGTTCCATCCCTTCACAGAGTGCTTTCCCGGAAATCGGTCTGTCGTTTATCTGTATCCGTTCTCTGTACTCAAAAAGAACGGGGGAAAGGTATCTTCCAACCCTGTAACCGCCCCGTTTCAGTACGGATGCCAGATAGGCAGACACAGATCCTTTGCCGTTGGTACCTGCGATATGTACAAAACGCAGATCCTGCTGGGGGTTCCCCAGCTTATCGCAAAGGGCCCGTATGCTGTCCAGCCCCGGCACTATGCCATATTTCCCTGCCTGTTCCACATATCCATAAGCTTCCCTGATATTCATCTGTTTTCACCTGTTTCCGGTATATTTGTTGTATTGATTTCTCTCCAAATCATACCTTCTCTGCCCTCTGAGTCCAGCTCAATGATCCATTCCCCGGAAGAATGGATATTTTCGTGCAGGAGTAATTTCTCAGAATTCCGGCTATACTATCCCTATCCCAAAGGAGGCTCACCATGAGACACAATTTACCTCTTTTTTGTAAAAATTTCCTGAAATGCGGCCTGGCAGGCTGGTGTATGGAGATTACATTTACCGCCCTGGACGCTCTGCGGCGCAGGGACATGACCCTGAAGGGCAATACTTCCCTCTGGATGTTCCCCATCTATGGCTGCGCCGCCATTCTATCCCCGCTCAGCCGGCTCCTTCGCGGGAAATCAGCCTGGGTCAGGGGACTGTCCTATGCAGGCCTGATCTTTACGGGAGAATATCTCACAGGCAGTCTCCTGGCAAAGCACAGACTCTGTCCCTGGGATTATGGCCGCAGCCGCTGGAACATCGGCCGTGTCATCCGGCTGGATTATGCCCCCTGCTGGATTTTCGCCGGACTGCTGTTCGAGCGGCTGCTCTCCCAGTCCGACAGGCCGCAGGGAGCCCTTTCCTCCAAACCTTAGGCTGTCGCAGATTCCCGGCGTCCATCCGGGTCGTCGTCCGTGAATTCAGGCAGCCGCTCCTGTCAGACTCTTCAACGCAGTCAGATCTGAAATTCCTCTCGCTGCAATGTATTTGATGCCCTTCCAGCCAGTAAGGGATTACCCGTCTTATGTATCGGCGTCATCCATATCGTCAATATCCGCGGAACCGATATCCAGCATATTTACCGTGCGTCTCTTCAATCTGGCCTCTTCCGATTCTTTCAGGATAAAATCCTTTATGGTTCTGGAATTCTTAATATGCTGCAGCACCAGCTGGGGATGGGTGGTGTCTCCCGTATAGCAGGTCACAGTGCCCAGTCCAAAGATTTTCTCTGCTAATGTCGCACTATGAGTTACATCCTGCACCTTGTACATGTAGCAGTCGTTCTCCACGGTTTTCAGCAGTCCCTCCGCCACCGTAATCATATCTTCCTTTATCATATATTTTGTAAAGGTAAAGGGAAGTCCGAAAAACAGCCATCTTTTCCTCTCTGTAAATTCCATTTCCTGTACCGTCCTTTCCGAAATTTTCTTCTATAAAAAACGTCATGATCTTTCTGCAAACGTTTCCTATAGAATACTTTATTTTCCCGGCACTGTCAACCAACTGTGATTCCTTTTATCCTTTCCGGGCCTGCTCTGTATAGCAGATCAGGCAGGATACGGAATTGCTTAAAAGCGCAATTTGACTTCGCGGCAGGGGCTCTGAACTTATCTGCATAACACTTCATGCAGTCATCACCTTCTGAGATAAAATATCAATGTGATACAAATAATAAGTATGACCAGCGCCGCCGCTGCAACTCCAACGTGTATCCGTGCTGTCCCTGTGGTATCCCTTCCCTCGATCATATTGGAACGTCGCAGTGCAGTGACAACAGGCTTATACAGCAGCAAAGTAATCGCTGTGTTCAGTCCTCCCTTCACCAGATTAAAAGGTAAAAAAACGGGAAGCAGCAATTCCACAATGGCTTCTCTCGGATAGCCCATATAAATCGGGGCAATCAGATAATTCCAGAACATCATGACCGCTGTCTGGCAGAACCAGCCGCCGCAAAGTCCCAGTATGGCACCGGTAAGCTTGCGATGTCTCTTATAGAGGAATGCCGCCGTGCATGCAAAGGAACAGCTTGAAAGGATATTCATGATACAGCCCCAGATTCCCGTTCCGCTGACAGTCAGCATTTCCGTCACACAGACGGCCACAGCCACGGCCAGTGAAGTGAGCGGGCCGAACAGAAGTCCGCCGATTACAATGACAACGTCCTTCGGGTCATATTTCAGGAATAGCACCACCGGGACGCGCCCCACCGCCATCACCCCATAGGCAAGGGCAATAAACATACCTGTTGTTGCAAGTTTCTTCGTTTTACTGATATTCATCCGGATACCTCCTCTTTATAATAAAATTAACACCTGAAAGCATTTAACTGCCTTTCAGGTGTCAAAATCAGAGGTGTATCGAAACCAGTGTAACAGTCCGGACAAAGCATTGGACGATTACAAAATGTCAACAGAGCATTGGATAAAAAAGTATGCAAACATGAGCCGGAAAAGTTCCGACAATCTCAATACACCTTCTTTAATCCGGACTATACCGTCGGTTCCGGAATTCCACCGGACCCCGTGCCTGGGAACTGTCAAGCTCCATTCGCACCCGCGGACTGTAACCGCCGATCGGGAATTCTCCTTCCCGAAATGGTTCTGTTCGGGAAAAAGTCACCCTGCCCTGAAGACATTACTGCTATTCAGTTGTTTCGTAAATCATAGCATGGAGAGCAGCAAAAGTCAACTTTTATCTTCCTGCCTTTATGCTCCTGCTCCGGTTATTCGTAACATTTTAAACGAAACACGGAACTGTTCCATTTATTCCACCTTCGGAAGCTTATTGCGGTATACTTCCAGTTCCTCATCCGTGGGGATATAATCACTCATTTCGCCGTTATGATATTTCTCATAAGCCACCATGTCAAAATAGCCGGTGCCTGTGAGGCCGAAGACAATGGTTTTTTCCTCGCCGGTTTCCTTGCATTTGTTGGCTTCGTCAATGGCAACGCGGATTGCATGAGCACTCTCCGGTGCGGGCAGGATGCCTTCCACTCTTGCAAAATATTCCGCTGCCTCGAACACTTCCGTCTGCTTCACACTGGTGGCTTCCATCAGTCCCTGATGATACAGCTCGGACAGGGTGGAGCTCATGCCGTGATAGCGCAGGCCGCCCGCATGATTGGCGGAAGGAATGAAGTCGCTGCCCAGGGTGTACATTTTGGAGAGAGGGCAGACCATTCCCGTGTCGCAGAAATCGTAAGCATACACGCCTCTGGTAAAGCTGGGGCAGGATGCGGGCTCCACTGCGATAATCCGGTAATCCGCTTCCCCGCGAAGTTTTTCACCCATAAACGGTGAGATCAGACCGCCCAGGTTGGAACCTCCTCCGGCACAGCCAATGATGATATCCGGCTTCACGCCGTATTTGTCCAGAGCCGCTTTGGTCTCCAGGCCGATGACTGACTGATGGAGAAGCACCTGGTTCAGCACACTGCCCAACACATACCGATACCCTTCGCTGGATACTGCCGTCTCCACCGCTTCGGAGATGGCACAGCCCAGACTCCCTGTGGTGCCCGGATGCTCGGCGAGAATCTTCCGGCCCACTTCGGTCTCCATGGACGGCGACGGCGTCACCGAGGCGCCGTAGGTGCGCATCACTTCCCGGCGGAAAGGCTTCTGCTCATAGGAG
>JAAWLQ010000290.1 GCA_022797995.1 Lachnospiraceae bacterium | reverse complement strand
CGTCGTACAAAAGAATAGAAACTTTGGGGGCACAGGAGAAAGAGGAATTTCGGAACTGGGTAAAATACATATTGCTGTCAATCTGCGGGAATAAGGCGGCAGTGGTGGAGGAAATCCTGAACTGGGCAGGAAATGGAGAGGATGATATGGCATTTAAGTATAACATCATCAAAGCATTTGAAGACGAACGGGCTGAGGGAGAAGCGCTCGGCGAAGCCAGAGGACAGGTTCAGGGCGAACTTCGGAAAGTCGTCAGTCAGGTTCGGAAGAAAGTCGCCAGAAATATGTCTGCAAAGGAGATTGCAGATATGCTGGAAGAAGACATTGATCTTATGGTTCGGATATGTGATGCACTGAAAAAGCATCCCGATTGGGATGATGAAAAGATCCGTGAGTCATTGTAATTTTATCGATTCATACCGGGATTGTTATGATCGAAACAAGAAGTCCTCCCAGACTACTAATTAAGAAATCTAATTAAGAAATTCGAGGTTTTATCCATGATTACATTTTTATCCAGACTTTTTATCAAAAACAGAGACAACACAAAAGACCCGGCGGTCCGGCAGGCATACGGAATCCTGTGCGGTGCGGCCGGCATTTTCCTGAATCTCTGCCTCTTTACCGGGAAATTCATCGCCGGAACCATCAGCAAGTCCATCGCCATCACCGCGGATGCCTTCAATAACCTCTCGGACGCAGGGTCCTCCGTCATCACCCTGATCGGATTCAAAATGGCCGGCCAGAAGCCGGATCCCCATCATCCCTTTGGTCACGGCCGCATTGAATATATATCCGGCCTGCTGGTGTCCGTGATCATCCTGCTGATGGGCATTGAGTTGCTACAAAGTTCCATAGAGAAAATTGTACATCCGGAGGAACTGATTTTCTCCCCGGTGGTAATCATCATACTGCTGGCCTCCATTCTGGTCAAATGCTATATGTTCCTGTACAACAGACAGCTGGGGAAGAAGCTGGAATCCGCCGCAATGTCCGCCACGGCCACAGACTCGCTAAGCGATACTCTGGCCACATCCGCCGTGCTGATATCCACATTGATTGCCCATTTTACAGGCTTTGCCGTGGACGGCTGGTGCGGTGTGCTGGTAGGTCTGTTCATCTGCTATGCGGGATACGGCGCTGCGAAGGATACCATCAGTCCGCTGCTGGGCCAGGCGCCCGACAAAGAATTTGTCCGGCAGATCAACGATATCGTTATGGCCCATGAAAATATTCTGGGAATCCACGACTTAATCGTACATAATTATGGTCCCGGGCGGGTTCTGATCTCGCTGCATGCGGAAGTACCTGCGGATGGCAATTTTCTGGCCCTTCACGATATGATCGATACCATTGAGCACGAACTGCGGAATACTTTGAACTGCCATGCGGTGATACATATGGACCCCATCTGTGTGGGCGATGAAGAGACAACCCGGCTGAAAGCTCTGGTAAGCGGTTATCTGCATGAGATCAGCGACCGGCTGACCATGCATGATTTCCGGATTGTCACCGGTCCCACCCATACCAATCTGATTTTTGACGTGGCGGCTCCTTATGATTTCTCCATGACCGACAGTGAGCTGGAAAATCTGATCAAAGAAAGGATTCTCCGAGATAACCCAACTTATTTCGCGGTCATCGAAATTGACAAGCAGATGGTATAATGTCCTTATTCAGGGCAGGGAACGGCCGAATGGCCATCCATACCATGTGCAGGCTGTGCACATGGTATAATGCGAAAGCCCATATCCGGGCAAGGTCAAAATACAGCTGTATGCCATCTCAAAAAATGTAATGCGATTATATGTTATGGCTACAAGCGTAATGTGGAATGGACCATATATATCATGGCTGCGGTACAGAAAACACATGTGAAAACATTGAACAAAGGAAAAGAATTATGGCAGAGGGAAAAATGGTAAAGCCGGTCGACCCGGAGCGCAGGCGGCTGGCAATACTGGAAAAGCGGTATCGGAACGCCGCCAGAACGCAGATTGAAAGTCGTGTGGCTTATTTCCATCAGATAACCGGCGGAGCTTATACTTCCGTTACCATCAGAGATCAGAAAAGCCGCTGGGGAAGCTGTTCCTCCCGGGGAACTTTGTCCTTCAATTATCGGCTTATCTTTGCGCCGCCGGTGATTCTGGACTATGTGGTGGTGCATGAGCTCTGTCATCTCACCCACATGAATCACTCCCGGGATTTCTGGGACATGGTGGCTTCTGTCATGCCGGAGTATAAGCTTCATCGGACATGGCTGAGAGAGCATGGCCACGAGCTCACCCTGGAAAATCATCTGATCAGACTGGGTATACCGGTCACTCTGGATTAATTTATACTGCACACCGGTTAAATTTACTGTACAATCCGACTGCAGACCGCCAGCCAGGTATTTCCCTGGAGGCATCACTGCAAATCCTGGCGGTCTACAGTATGAATCTCCTGAAAAAAGGAGCCTGAGATACCGCTCTCGCGGCGTCCCGGACTCCTTTTCATTACAATATGCCGGAATTGTTTCACAACAATCCCCTATGATGTGCTTTCCACAAATTCACATAACCGACACTTTACATCAGCGGTTCTCGTCCACAAAAAGCTGTGCCCTGCTCTGAATGATCTTCGCCACTTCCTGGGCGCTCTTCTGTCCCGAGAAGAAAGAGGGCATTTCTTCGTTTATGATTGTTGTGATATCGTTGTTGCCATAATAGCACTTGTTGATGGAGAAAATGAAGTTCACCAGCTGATCCACCTGCTCCTGGCTCATGGGATCCAGCTTGATCTCCTCACCGCCCATATAGAAATAATCGTCGTATTCCTGCTTATTTCCATTCTCATCCAGGTAATAGGGTCTCTGGGTTGCCTCCTGTGCGTTCTCCATAAAATATTTCATCTGTATGGGCATTCCCCAGCTCAGCTCCTCCTGATATTCATCTGTCAGATAGTATCTCAGGAAAGCCCACGCCCCGTCAATATTCGCCGATTTGGCGGAAATCGCATAGCAGTCGGTGGCCTGCACATAGGAACCCATGCCGCTCTCCGTGGGGAATCCTACAAAGGAAACCGGTTCGCCGAAGCTTCCATTTATGGTGCTATTTACATCGCTGAGCCGTCCGATATACAGATTCCTAAGAATCGTTCTGTTCTCGCGGTACTGTGATTCATAATTCATCCAGTAGTCTTCTCCGAAATAATCCTCACTCAGCTCTTCGGGAAGCTCTTTTGCAAATTCCATCATGCTGATAAAGTTCTGAGAATCAAATTCACATTTTCCGGTGCTGACATCAATAAAGTCCGCTCCACAGAAATCCATCATCGTATACATGAAATTATCTCTGGTCATCTCTCCCAGCATATTGGTTCCTTCCGGCAGCGTATTCATCAGCTCCATCATATCCGCCATGGTCCAGGAAGTTCTGTCGCCTACGATGGATGTCTTGCCGATCATGGTACTTACTCTGAAGCTGGGGAATACATAATACAGCTTGCCGTCCACAGAGTATGCATCCATAACATTCTGTACAAATTCAACCTGGGACAGCTCTTCGTCCTTCTCAATCAGCTTGCCCACATCCGCCAGCAGTCCTTTGGAAATATAATTTTCCACCGGCAGTCCGGAGGTAACCAGAATGTCCGGCATATTTCCTGTGGTGATATCATTGTTCAGCTGGGTCAGCCCTGCCTGATAATCCTCATATGTATTGTAGGAGTCGTATTCTTTTACCGTGATGCGGTATTCGTCGTTGCTGCGGTTATACTCCACAATACGCTGCTTCATATCACTGCCGATCCAGTTGCCGGCCAGCACCAGCACGGCCTTATCCGGAATGTCTTTGGGGTCCACGTAAGTAAAGATACCCGCCTGCGTCTCTTCTCCATAATTCTCCCGGAAGATTCCTATAAAGGAGGTGTCGGTCAGCTCAATCAGAGAGCTGAAATCACTGACGTTCATATCGGAATTGATGAAGTTCATCTTCATCTTGCTCTCGGTATCACCCATCTTGTAGGTAAACACACCTTTACTGTTGCTGTATATCAGGTCGGAACTGATTCCCGTGGTCATGGTATTGTATCCATCCCAGGTCATGGAAGTGGGCAGCTGACTGGGCTGTCCCAGCGTGTCCGTATTCGGGTCAAAGGTGGTAATATACTGCTTTGACCAGTCCTGCTCATCATAATATGTCACCATAAAGGTGCCGTCCCTTTTGGTCATAACGGAAGCGCCGTTCTCAAAAATCTTTGCCACATCATCGGAGAGAGGTTTTCTCCCGGACATGTTTCCCTGACCGTCAACAGACAGCTTATAGGCCTTGTCACCGTTCAGCAGAAGGGTCAGATTTCCGTCCGCTGTAACGGTCATGGCTGACACATAGAGGTATTCCTCCTCGGAGGAAAGGCCTTCCAGCTCTGTCTCCCAGGCGAGGCTTCCGTCCAGATTCCAGCAGTCAACATAGTTTTTCTGGATATATGTATACTCCTCGGCGGCATAGTCTTCAAAGTAATAGTTTCTGATGGCATAGAGCATGCCGTCAGCGCCAAAAGTATAATTGCCGAAATAGGTATTCTCATAGAAATTCTGCTCCGGCATATTAAAGCCTTCATCTATCGGCATATCGATAATATCTTCCCCCGTGTCAGGCTCCGCCGTGTCACCGTCTTCTGTCTCAGGTTCTGTGGTATCCTCTGCCGCACCTTCCTCTGTCTCAGGCTCTGCGGTATCCTCTGTCGCACCTTCCTCTGTCTCAGGCTCTGTGGTATCCCCTGCCGCACCTTCCTCTGTCCGGGCAATGGGTCTTCCGACCGCCGCTCCCCCTTCCCCGGGCTCACCGGCAGCTCCGGCATTGCCTGACGCTCCTTTCCACTCTGGCATCTCCAGCGGAGTCAGCTGCACATCTGTGCCGTCTTCCTTCATGGTAAGCATCCTGATATCCATATCCGCATTATTCTCAGACCAATGATAGACCTGCAGAACCAGATATATGATGCCGTCTTTATAATTGGAGGTATAGATATTGTAATCATCTCCTCCTATATCCGGCATGGTAAATGCTTCAAATTTGTAGACATTCTCCTTCGCAAGTCCGGCATTTTCCTTCTTATTTCCGCCACCGCAGGCACTCAGTCCCAGCGTCAGGGCAAGTGCCATACCTATGCTCACTGCTCTTTTGAAAAACCTCTTTTTCATGCTTTCCCTCCTCGTTCTCAGCTCCGTCAATGCGGAAATGGCTGCTTTTCGCTCCATAGTCTATTCTTCCACACTGCCGCCTTTGTCGTCTTCTACCTCGTCCTCTTCTACACTGCCGGCTTTCTCTTCTTCGATGCCGTCTTCGTCGCTGCCGCTTTCTTCTTCGATGCCGTCTTCCATGTCATATCCGGTCTTTCGATTCCTGCGCTTTCTCCGAAGGCGACGGATTCCCCGGAATGGCTTTTCTTCCTCCTCCAGCTCTTCCAGGAACGCGCTGTCGTCGATTTCTCCGTTCTTCTTCCTTTTTCTGTTCTCCCGAAGCTTTTCCATACGGCGCTCCGCCATATCTTTCAGTTTATACCATACATCCTTTAATGTCCAGCCTTTATGCTTCCACCAGATGCAGAAGAA
>JAAWLQ010000289.1 GCA_022797995.1 Lachnospiraceae bacterium | reverse complement strand
CCTCAATCTCCGGCTCCAGGTACACGTCGAGCCTGGCCCCGTGCAGGTCAGAATCGGCGCCGTAAAATACCTTCTGGGCTGTGACAGACAGGTGCTTCACCTTCCTGCCCAAAATGGTCTTCAGCAGATAGCCTACAAATTTTTCCCCGATCTCCGGGTATGTCACCACCGAGCCAAACAGAAAATTGTCTAACAGGTTCATCTCTGCAAGTTGCTTTTTCGCTGTCTGCTCTGCCTTTGCCAGGTTTGCTTTTTCCTGTTCCGTTGTTACCTGCTCTGCCTTTTCTCCGCCTGCCGCCGGCTTTTGTCTGTAATATTTTTCCGATGACGTTTCGCCTTCCGTATTGTTCTTCTTCGCTGCTCTTGTCTGCATATACATTCTCTTCCCGTGGTTTGGGTTTTAGCGGAAAGAGGGATGTATCTACAACTATCTACGACAAACGGAGAATAAAACCTTCGCCTCGCCATTTGCCCTGCAATCCGCTATGTTTTTTGGAATGTCCTTATTCCATTGGAATGTTCCTGTTCCATACTCATATAGGGATTGACAACCGAAATGGTTTCAGATATTTTGTCAGATATATTCCCGATATGTAAGACTATTGTACCAGATAATGAATGGTGTGTCAAATGAATTTTTACTATTTCTATAATGAACGTGGGAGAACATTTCAAAAAGAAATTGAAGAGGGAAGCTGTAAAGCAGGACTGTAACAGGTCCTGCTTTTGCTTGTTGCACCTACCGGGAAAGTATGGTATACTTTCTTCGATTTCACAGGAAAACAAATAAAAAGAGACGGATACAAAAGGGAGAGCATATGGAAGTATTATATAACAGCACGAGAAGCAAAGGGGAGCCGGTGAAGGCATCCCAGGCAATTTTAAAAGGCCTTTCGGAGGATGGAGGCCTGTTTGTGCCGGATCATATTCCGACGCTGGACAGGAGTCTGAGGGAACTGTCCGGGATGGACTACCGCCAGGTGGCATATGAAGTGATGAAGCTGTTTCTCACGGATTTTACGGAAGAGGAGCTGAAGACCTGCATTGAACGGGCCTATGATTCCAAATTCGACACGGATGTGATTGCCCCCCTTGCGGAGGCAGGCGGCGCCTATTATCTGGAACTGTTCCACGGCGCTACCATCGCATTCAAGGATATGGCGCTGTCTATCCTGCCCCATCTCATGATTACCGCGGCGAAGAAGAACCGGGTAAGCAATGAGATTGTCATTCTGACGGCTACTTCCGGCGACACAGGGAAGGCGGCGCTGGCGGGGTTTGCCGATGTGGAGGGCACAAAAATCATCGTATTCTATCCGAAGGACGGCGTGAGTCCCGTACAGGAGAAGCAGATGGTGACCCAGAAGGGAGCCAATACGCTGGTGGTGGGCATTCACGGCAATTTTGACGATGCCCAGACCGGGGTGAAGAAGCTTTTCTCGGACAGGGAGCTGGCGGAGGAGATGGAGGAGAAGGGATATCAGTTCTCCTCGGCCAATTCTATCAATATCGGTCGTCTGGTGCCCCAGATCTGCTATTATGTGTATGCTTATGCGGCGCTTCTGCGGGAGGGCAGAATACGGGAAGGCGAGCAGATTAATGTGGTGGTGCCCACCGGCAATTTCGGCAATATTCTGGCGGCATTCTATGCGAAGAATATGGGCCTGCCTATCGGGAAGCTGATCTGTGCCTCCAATGAGAACAAGGTGCTTTACGACTTTTTCCGCACGGGGACCTATGACAGGAACCGGGAATTTGTGCTGACGGCCTCTCCCTCCATGGACATCCTGATCTCCAGCAATCTGGAGCGGTTGATTTACCGGATTGCCGGAAATGACGCGGATAAAAACAGGGAGCTGATGGCTGCTCTCACCGGGAATGGAAAATATGAGATTTCCGCGCAGATGAAGGCCTCGCTGGGAGATTTTTACGGCAATTATGCTACGGAAGAAGAGACGGAGGCGGAGATAGGGCGTCTGTACAGGGAGTGCGGTTATGTGATTGACACCCATACTGCGGTGGCGTCCGCGGTGTATCGAAAGTACAGGCAGGAGACAGGAGACGATACGGTCACTGTGATTGCCTCCACGGCCAGTCCCTTCAAATTTGCCAGAAGCGTCATGAATGCCATCGATGAAAAATATGACACCCAAACGGATTTCCAGCTGATTGACGAACTTTCCACGCTGGCAGGGGTGAAGGTGCCGAAGGCGGTGGAGGA
The DNA here is from genome assembly GCA_022797995.1 of Lachnospiraceae bacterium. GTDB lineage: Bacteria > Bacillota > Clostridia > Lachnospirales > Lachnospiraceae > Acetatifactor. Next base: position 3,413 of record JAAWLQ010000289.1, on the reverse strand, counting down.
AATCCGCACAGCTCCCGTACTGCATAAGAAGCAGTGTGAAGTGGGAGAGATGAAGGATACGATCAGAGAGTTTCTGCATCTCTGAGTCAGCTGCCGGGGAGAGGAGGCAGAATGGGGAAAAAGGGTTTCTGTTTCTGGTGTTGCATGGGTTTGACAGTATCACTGCTTTTCCAGCCGGTGTCCGCGAAAGAATGTCTGTCCAAAAGTACTCTGCCCGGAGAGAAGAGAGAGGTGGAGAGCCTGATTACGGCTTATTATGAAGCCTGTTCTCAGGAAGAGCAGGAGCGAATAGCGGAATTGCTGGAGATGGGGGAGCATACGCTGACGGACCTGCGGGGACAGTGGGCGCGGGACTGCGGACTGGAGGGATACAAAGTTACCAGGACGGAGGCTCAGCCCATGAAAGAGGACGGCATGTGGTTCGTCTATGCGGAATATGAAGTGTCGGTGAAGGGAATTGAAGTGACAATTCCGGGAGCAAGCTGTCATGTGGTACAGAAGACGGAGGACAGATGGCAGGTTGTATCTGACTTTGCTTCCGGGGAGCTTCATGACCAGGTACAGGAGTTCGCTCTTGGGTATGTGGATGCAATAGGGGAAGTGGACAGACGGTATAACGATGTGGTTACCGGGAATCCGGAAGTCTGGGAATGGCTGAATGATGTAGCCACTGTCATGCAGGAAAAAATGTATGCGGAACTGAGGAAGGAAGAGGACAGAGGGCAGGAAGAGCAGCAGACAACTCCCCAGGAGGAGTCGGAGGAGGGGATATCGGCCGTTTATATCGTACTTCCGGGAGACTGCCTGTGGCATATTGCGGAAAACCAGCTGGGAGACTGCCTGAAATGGACGGAACTCTATGACTGGAACAGGGAAACCATAGGGGACAATCCGGACCTGATTCTGATCGGAACGGAACTTCGGCTTTATTGAACGAAAACGTAACAGCGCATATGGCAGGGAACTCTTCTTTGGAGGATAAACCGGAAAAGAACACAGAAGCCGTGGCAGGAAACGGCCGAATGGCCATCAGTACCATGTGCGGGCTGTGCACATGGTAAAATAAAACAGGAGAAAACATATGACAATAAAAGAAATGCTGCAAAAAGTAGATCACACTCTGCTGAAGCCCTTTGCCACCTGGGAGGATATCAAAAAGCTCTGCGACGAGGCCATAGAGTACCAGACCGCCAGCGTCTGCGTGCCTCCTTCCTATGTACGGCGGATTCACGATACTTACGGGGACAGACTGAATATCTGTACTGTTGTGGGATTTCCTCTGGGATACAGCACCACTGTGGCAAAAGTGCTGGAGGCCAGAGAGGCCATTGAGTACGGCTGTAACGAAATCGACATGGTGATAAACATCGGCGATGTGAAGAACGGGGATTTCGGGAAAGTGGAAAAGGAAATCCGTATCTTGAAGGATACCTGCGGAGAGCATATTCTGAAGGTCATAGTGGAGACCTGCTATCTGACGGAGGCGGAGAAAATCGCCCTGTGCCAGACGGTGACAAGAGCGGGGGCGGATTATATCAAGACTTCCACAGGCTTCGGTACCGGAGGCGCTACGAAAGAGGATGTGGAGCTGTTCAGAAAGTATATCGGTCCTAATGTGAAGATCAAGGCCGCAGGCGGCATCTCCACGCTGGAGGAGCTGGAGCAGTTTATCAGCCTGGGATGCGACCGTGTGGGCACCTCGAGAGCGGTGGGGTTACTACAGGCGAAAGGTTTATAAAAAAACAGATAAATGTGAGAGACAGAGAAAGAAGGTATGAAATCAAAATGGAAAACAAGGTAATCCAGGAAAGACTCAGGGCCCTGCGGGCGCGGATGAAGACGGAGGGAATCGATTATTACATGATACCCACGGCAGATTTTCACAGCTCGGAGTATGTAAACGACTATTTCAAGGTGCGGGAGTACTTCTGCAATTTCAGCGGCTCCAACGGGACTCTGCTGGTATGGCAGGAGGGGGCCGGCCTGTGGACGGACGGCCGGTACTTTATCCAGGCGGAGAAGGAGCTGGAGGGCACCACGGTCACTCTGTTCCGCATGCAGGATGAGGGCGTCCCCACCATTACGGAGTTCCTGCAGAAGAACATGGAGCAAAAGCAGACGCTGGGTTTCGACGGCAGGGTGATTCCGGCCAAAGAGGGAAAAGAATATGAGGAAAAGCTGGCAGAGAAGGAGATTCGGTTCGCCTATCTGAAAGATCTGTCAGCGGAAATCTGGACGAACCGTCCGGCTTTTCCCGCAGGAAAGGTAACCGTGCTGGATGAGGAAATCGCAGGAAAAAGCTTTGAAGAGAAACGCAGTCAGGTCATGGAGAAGGTGGAGAAGGAGGGAGCGGACCGTTTCCTTCTGACGAAGCTGGACGATCTGATGTGGCTGTTCAACATCCGGGGCTGCGACGTGGAGTGCAATCCTGTGGCCATGTCCTATGGATATTTTACAAAAGAGGAATCCGTGCTGTTTATCCAGAAGAAAGCTCTGGATGATACTGTGACTGCTTATCTGGAGAGGAAGGGTATCCGGGTGGAGGAGTATGACAGTATCCTGGATTTCCTGCAGGGTCTTCCCACGGAAGGGAAGATTCTGGTAGACGACCGTTACTGCAGCTACTGCCTGTACAGGATTCTGAAGGAAAAGCAGACTCTGGTGGAGAAGAAGAGTCCAACGGAGCTTCTGAAGGCCATCAAGAACCCCGTGGAGCTTGCCAATATGGAGAAGCTGTATCTGCAGGACAGCGTGGCCCTGACCCGGTTTATTTACTGGCTGAAGACCAACATCGGGAAGATGGAGATTACGGAGATTACCGCCGCGGACCGTCTGGAAGAATTCCGGCGGGAGATTCCGGAATGTATCGGCCTGTCCTTCCCTACCATCGGGGGGTACAAAGCCAATGCGGCCATGATGCATTATTCGGCCACGCCTGAGAGCCACGCGGTGCTGGGGCCGGAAGGACTGTTCCTGGTGGATTCCGGCGGACAGTACATGGGGGCCACCACCGACGTGACAAGAACCATCGTGCTTGGACCGATTTCCGATGAGGTGAAAATGCATTATACCGCCGTGGCGGCGGGGATGCTCCAGATGACCAACGCCAGATGGCTTTACGGCTGTACCGGAAGAAACCTTGACATCCTGGCCCGCCAGCCGGTGTGGAATATGGGATTGGACTATAAATGCGGTACCGGACACGGAGTGGGCTACATTCTGAATGTACATGAAGGCCCTCAGAATCTCTCCTGGCGCTATATTGAGGGCAGGCAGGAGGCCGTCATCGAGGCGGGAATGGATGTCACCAACGAGCCGGGCATCTATATAGAAGGAAGCCATGGCATCCGCATCGAGAATGTGATGGTGGCGGAGAATGACGTGAAGAACGAGTACGGCCAGTTCATGCACTT
>JAAWLQ010000288.1 GCA_022797995.1 Lachnospiraceae bacterium | reverse complement strand
CAGTGATTCAGGAACATCATCCGGGGTCTTGCCGCAGAATCATTTTTCCGTTTCTGCATGTCCCACCATCCGTCGAAATCTGCCGCGCCGTCTATGACACCCTGTCCGTAGATAACCACATCTTCCACGTACATGCCGGTGATGATGCTGGCATAGGTGTCCGTAGGGCTGCCCTCCCAGCTTGCGGGAAGAAACTCCCCTTTTTCGTCATAGCTTTCGATTCTTCCCGGGAGAATGGGATATTTTTCATTGTCGGGAATAGCCAGCAGCAGGGCGTCTTTTGCCAGCTCAAGCTTCATATGACTTTTCAGGAAAAGGTGTGTGAAGCGATAAGTTCCCCGGGGTACATAGACCCGGCTGTGCTCCGGAACTGTCATGATGGCGGCCTGCAGACAGGCGGTATCGTCGGTGACGCCGTCTCCTTTTGCGCCGAAATCTTTTACATTCAGAGTCACATATTCATAATCCGTATGCACAGGGATGATTTCCGAGACCTCATTTCCACATTTCAGCTGTACTTCGTAATCTGTGTCCGGCTTCAGGCCATAGACGGACAGGATAGTCTGATCGGTAGTTACATAGTAGGTTCCGTTCAGGTAGAGGGTGTATTCTTTTGTACGGTAATCCGCTTCCGGATCCAATACCTCCAGGACGAAATTCCGGGCTGTCTTAAAGATGATTTTTCCTTCCATAATAGATGCCTTTCTATAATCGTAAGTTTATGTGAGTATTGCTTTTTTATGATTTCGTCTAAGCAGACGGATGTAATAGCTCAACAGAAAACTCTTCTGTGCACTTGTGCCGGAACATAACAGTTCAGACAGGTTACTGAACTGTTGCGCCCAAACAATTTCAGGATTACAATGCCGCGGTACGGGCGATTACATATCCAGCAGCTTCAGATATTGTGCATAAGCCATGAAAGTGGCGGCGATTCCTTTCCTGTCGTCCGCAGTCACAGGTTCGGACAGATAATATTCCACGCTGCCGTCTCTCCGGCCTTCCTGAGGACCCAGACCTGCCACGCTACAGTTGCCCTGGAGGGTCAGGCTGCCGTCCTTTTCCTGGAGCTTCTGCTCGATGACCGATTCCAGAATCGCTTCCCCTGTGGACTGATATTTCTCCGCCAGCAGTGCCTTGAGGCGGCAGGCTTTCAGGATGGAAGCCGCTATCATGGAGGAGCCGGAGGTTTCAAGGTAATTACTCGGGATATCCGCCAGGTCCACCACCTGATAGAAAAGTCCGCTTTTCGAGTCGCGATAGGCGAGAATACCACGGATACCTTCTTTATAGATATCCAGCAGCTGGCGGTAGTAGTCGTAAGCCCAGTTGTCCATTTCCTCCATGGTATCCACCAGAGCCATCAGGAACCAGGCGATGGACCTGAGCCAGAAATTGGCGGAGCAGCCGGTCTCTCTATCCGCCCAGAATATGCTTCTGGATTCGTCATAGCCATGGTAGTAAAGCTTTTTCTGAGGATTAAACATCTTTTTATGTACCAGCTCGAACTGATCGGTAATGTCCACATAGCGGACCTTACCGCCAAATTTGGTGTCATAAGCGGTATAAAAAGGCTGTGCCATGAACAGGCCGTCCAGCCATACCTGATTGGGATAAATTTTTTTGTGCCAGAAATTTCCGGCCTGTATACGGGGCTGCTCCGCAAGCTGACTGAGCAGGAGCTCCATGGCCTTGCGGTAGCGCTCTTCTCCTGTGTGCTCGTAAGCGAAAATAACCGCTCTGCCCGGCGCTATATTGTCCAGGTTGAAATCCTCCCTTTTATAATGAAGAATTTCACCCTCTTTCGTCACATAAGAATCCATATATTCCAGAATAAAATCCCGGAACCGTTCTTTACCGGTGGCTTCATAAAGCTGAATGGCTGCTGTCAGAATGCAGCCGTCTTCATAATTCCACTTTTCCATATTTACCCTGCTTAAGTCCCGGTAGAAATCCTCAATGAATTTTTCCATTTTTTCTGCGTTCTCACGCTTCAGCATTTTCAGTGCCTCCTTTATTCAGCGTTATTATTTTCTGACCCCGATACCCATCCAGGGGTCCTTCAGGGGAAATTACTGGTAATTATAGTTTAAGGGAAACAGGGCCGGAAAGCAATAGCAGGAGAAGAAAATCACTATATAGTTGACATTTTATCAAAAGTGGAATACAATACATCAGGGCAGGAGGGGAATGTATCCCTTTATTTGCTCATATATATAGATGATTTCAATGTTTGAGAAAGGAAGTGTGCTATTATGGCAGGAAGAAAATCTACAAAACCTGCGGCGAAGGCTGTGGAAACAGCAGAGGTTGAAGCTATGAATACTAAGACAGAAGAGATAAAGGCAGAAGAAAAAGTAGCAGAACCCAAAGCAACAGAGGTGAAGGATGCGGAAGTGAAGGCGACGGGAGCCAAAAAGGCGGCCGTAAAGAAGACGGCAGCCAAGGCGGAAACCGTCAAAAAGGAAACGGCAAAGAAGGCAACCGTCAAAGCTGCTGCAAAGAAAGTCGAGCAGAAATGCGAGATGCACATTCAGTATGCGGGCAAGTCTTATTCTCAGGAGGACCTGGTGAAGATCGCAAAGGATGTATGGAAATATGATCTGAAGCGCAAGGTCGGTGAGCTGAGCAGTGTGGAGCTTTATGTGAAGCCGGAAGAAAACAAGGTTTATTACGTAATGAACGGCGAGTTTACCGGAAGCTTTGACATCTGAAGCTGTGACAAAAAGGAAACATAAAAGAGGCAGCATCCATACCGGCACGGACGTGCGGGAGACAGGATGCTGTTTTTTTATGGAAGAATTATGATTTAGAATTTTTTTAGAATTATTTTTGGGGAAATCGGTTGACAATGAATAGGGTAAGTGATATTTTATGGTTAACGATGTTAGCACTCCCTGCAAATGAGTGCTAATAAAAAGGGAGGAAGCCTGGATGGAGCTGGATGAGAGAAAAAAGAAAATCCTGCAGGCTGTCATCCGCAATTACCTGGAGACAGGTGAGCCGGTTGGCAGCAGAACCATTTCCAAGTATACCGACCTGAACCTGAGTTCCGCCACCATTCGAAACGAGATGGCCGATCTGGAAGAAATGGGATATATTTTTCAGCCCCATACTTCCGCAGGCCGGATTCCTTCCGACAAGGGGTACCGCCTCTATGTGGATACCATGATGGAAGAGAAGGAGCGGGAAGTGGTGGAGATGAAGGAGATGCTGGTGGAGCGTCAGGACAAGATGGAGACGCTGCTGAAGCAGGTGGCCAGAGTTCTGGCACAGAACACGCAGTATGCCACCATGATTTCCGCACCGCAGACGAAGCGCAGCAAGCTGAAATTTATCCAGCTTTCCCGGGTGGATGCCCGCCAGTTACTGGCAGTCATCGTGATAGAGGGAAATGTGATTAAGAATAATATTCTTCCAATGGAAGAGGATCTGGATGACGAGACATTGCTGAAGCTGAATATCCTGTTGAACACGCATCTGAACGGTCTGGCTATCGATGAGATTAATCTGGCCATGATAGCGGTCATGAAGCAGCAGGCGGGGATTCACAGCCACCTGGTCAGCGAGGTGATCGACGCGGTGGCCGAAGCCATCAGGGCGGAGGAGGACCTGGAGATTTACACCAGCGGAACCAACAATATATTCCGCTATCCCGAGCTGGCAGATCAGCAGAAGGCAAGCGAGCTGATCAATACCTTCGAGGAGAAACAGCTGTTGGGAGAGCTCCTTCAGGAAACGCATACGGGGGACCAGGAGACGGGAATTCAGGTGTATATAGGGGCGGAGACGCCGGTAAAGAGTATGAAGGATTGCAGCGTGGTCACGGCAACCTATGAATTGGGCGGAGGTATGAAGGGAACAATCGGTATCGTAGGCCCCAAGAGAATGGACTATGACAAGGTAGTGGTTACGCTGAAAACCATACAGACACAGCTTGACGAGCTTTACAGAGCTGAAACTTAAGAAAGGATTGGAGCAGGGAACGAAATATGGCAGATCAGGAACGCGAAAAGGAAATAGACACGGAGCAGGAGACTTCTCAGGCGGAAGCCAATGAAGTAAATAAAGAAGAAAAGGCTGAAGCTCAGACTGTGGAGGAGGATACCGGGCAGGAGGAAGAGCAGACAGCGGATAACGGCGGAGAGGAAGAGGAACAGGGACCGCCGGAGGGAGAGGACCCGAAGACTTGGGCCGAGAAGAGAGCAGCAAAAAAGCAGGCGAAGCTGGATAAGAAAGCACAGGGCTATAAGGACCAGATCGAGCAGCTGGAGGACAGGGTGAAGCGCCAGCTGGCTGAGTTCGAGAATTTCAGAAATCGCTCGGAAAAAGAAAAGCATGCCATGTTCGAGACGGGAGCAAAGAGTGTCATTGAGAAGATACTTCCCGTGGTGGACAATTTTGAGAGAGGCCTGGCCACAGTGCCGGAGGACAAAAAGGAAGATCCTTTTGTGGACGGGATGATGCATGTTTACAAGCAGCTGCTCACCGAGCTGGAAAATATAGGAGTGAAGCCCATCGAAGCCGTTGGACAGGAATTTGACCCCAATCTCCATAACGCGGTGATGCAGGTGGAAAGTGAAGAATACGAAAGCGGAACGGTGGCACAGGAGCTGCAGAAGGGTTATACCTACCGGGATGGCGTGGTGAGACATTCTATGGTGGCCGTTGTAGGGTGAAGAGCTTTTTAAAATCAGGCAGTAAGAAATAATTCAGATAAAGAGAGAACAAATTCAGGAGGATATAAAAATGAGCAAAATTATCGGTATTGACTTAGGTACGACAAACAGCTGCGTGGCAGTTATGGAAGGTGGAAAGCCTACTGTCATCGCAAATGCGGAGGGCGCAAGGACTACTCCTTCCGTAGTGGCTTTTACAAAGACAGGTGAGAGGCTGGTAGGTGAGCCTGCAAAGCGTCAGGCAGTGACCAACGCGGAGAAGACGATCGCTTCCATTAAGAGAGACATGGGTACGGATAACGGCCGCTCCATCGATGGCAAGAGATATTCGCCTCAGCAGATTTCCGCTATGATTCTGCAGAAGCTGAAAGCGGATGCGGAGAGCTATCTGGGAGAGAAGGTAGCCGAAGCAGTGATTACAGTTCCCGCTTATTTCAATGACGCACAGCGTCAGGCCACCAAGGATGCAGGTAAGATTGCCGGTCTTGAAGTGAAGCGTATCATCAACGAGCCCACCGCGGCGGCGCTGGCTTATGGTCTGGACAATGAAAAAGAGCAGAAGATCATGGTATATGACCTGGGCGGCGGTACCTTTGATGTGTCCATCATTGAGATCGGCGACGGTGTTATAGAAGTTCTGGCGACCAACGGTGATACCCATCTGGGCGGCGATGATTTTGACAATAAGGTGATTCAGTGGATGCTTTCCGAGTTCAAGAAGGCGGAGGGCGTGGACCTTTCCAATGATAAGATGGCTATGCAGAGACTGAAAGAGGCGGCAGAGAAGGCGAAGAAAGAGCTTTCCAGCGCCATGACGACCAACATCAACCTTCCTTTCATTACCGCAACGGCAGAGGGCCCGAAGCATTTTGATATGAACCTGAGCCGGGCACAGTTTGATGAGCTGACTCATGACCTGGTGGAGAAGACAGCAATTCCTGTTCAGAACGCCATGAAGGATGCGGG
>JAAWLQ010000287.1 GCA_022797995.1 Lachnospiraceae bacterium | reverse complement strand
GCCATCACGCCGCCCTTTTTCACCTGATCGTTCAAAAGCGCCAGAGCCGCCGTGGTTCCCGGCGCTCCCGCATATTCCAGTCCGATCTCGCATAGAATGTCCGCCACACTGTCACCCACCGCAGGCGTGGGCGCCAGAGACAAATCCACAATGCCAAAAGGAACCTTCAGCATTGCGGAGGCCTCCTGAGCCACCAGCTGTCCCACCCGGGTCACCTTGAACGCCGTCTTCTTGATGGTCTCACACAACACCTCAAAGCTCTCTCCCCGGACTTTTTCCAGTGCAGTCTTCACCACACCCGGGCCGCTGACACCCACGTTGATGATTTTGTCCGCTTCCGTGACTCCGTGGAAGGCGCCTGCCATGAATGGATTGTCATCCGGCGCATTGCAGAACACCACCAGCTTTGCACAGCCAAGGGAATCATTCTCTCTGGTGTACTCCGCCGTGGACCGGATCATTTCTCCCATCAGGCGCACCGCGTCCATATTAATGCCCGTCCTGGTGGAACCCAGGTTAACCGAGCTGCACACTCTCTCCGTGGTGGAGAGCGCCAGCGGAATGGAGCGGATCAACAGCTCATCCGCGGATGTCATCCCCTTGCTCACCAGCGCCGAATACCCGCCGATAAAGTTCACACCCACATCCTTTGCCACCCGGTCCAGCGTCCGGGCCACGGAAGCGAAGTCTTCCACGCTGCCGCATGCCGCTCCCCCCACCAGCGCAATGGGCGTCACGGATATCCTTTTATTCACAATGGGAATGCCGAATTCCCGCGATATTTCTTCTCCCGTCTTCACCAGGTCCCTGGCGGCGTCGTATATCTTGCGGTATATTTTCTCATTTAACCGCCGCAGGTCGGAATCAATACAGTCCAGAAGGCTGATGCCCAGCGTGATTGTCCTGACATCCAGATTCTCCTCGGAAATCATTTTGTTAGTCTCTGTCACTTCATATAAATTAATCATGGCTACTCCCTTTTACACTCATCGGCTTTCTTTTTCTGAGCCCTCCCGATTCCATTCCGTAACAGTTCAGACAGGGCACTGAACTGTTACACTGATGCACACAAAACGCAAAGGAAATGCGTTTTGGCGCCCGAAAGTCTCGCAAAATTGCATAGGAATGCAATTTTGACTTCGCGGTAGGGGTGTCTGAACTGTTACTCCATTCCTTCTCTCACAGGCTTCTCACCTGAGTCAGATCCTGTGCATTTTGTCGAAAATCTCTTCCTTCTGGCACTTGATCACCACGCCGATTTCCTCTCCCAATGCCGTCATTTCATCAGCCATATCTCCGAACTGCTTCTTCATGCCGGCTGTGTCCACAATCATCATCATATTAAAATATCCCTGCACGATGGTCTGGGATATATCCAGAATATTGATTCCGTTCTCCGCCAGATAAGTGCAGACTTTCGCAATGATGCCCACTGTATCCTTTCCCACCACAGTAATAATTGTCCTCTTCATTTACGTCATCCTTCCCCGTGCCTTTCCACGATTTGATTCTACCTCTTTCTCTTTGTTCCCCTGATGCTGCTTCCTCCGGCCTGGAAGAAATCCTGTGCCGTACCGGATCATCGGCCTGTCTGAGCTGCCGCATCGTATCAGTTGATATGTATCACCGGGCTCAGCTCGCTGCGCCTTGCCACCCTGATGTCGAAATCTCCGGCCGCATACGGATTGTCACCCATATTGATCTCCATGCGTACCGACTCAAAGGCCAGCTCCGGCAGATTATTCTCCTTGCTGAGATGTCCAAGCAGCACGGTCTGCAGCTCATCATGAAGAATCCGGCTCAGCAGTTTCCCTGCATTCTCATTGGACAGATGTCCCCTGTCCCCCAGTATCCGCTGCTTCAGATAATAGGGATAGGGCCCCACCTGCAGCATGTTCACATCATGATTGGCCTCCAGAAGAAGGGCGTCCATTCCCTTCAGACATTCCACCGTATATTCATTGTAAACTCCCAGGTCCGTACAGACCGCAATCTTTTTGCTTCCATAGGCAATCCGATACCCCACCGGCTGCGCCGCATCATGGGATATCCGCATGGGATTCACGGTCAGGTCCTTGATGGTAAACTTCCTGTCCTCCTTTATTACCTGGAACAGCTCTCCGTCCACCTTTCCAAGTCCCTCGCACTTCTTTATGGCCATTATGGTGCCTTCCGTGGCATAGACAGGAATCTCAAATTTCCTGGCGATCACACCCAGTCCCTGTATATGATCCGCATGTTCGTGTGTAATCAATATTCCGTCTATATCTTTCCCCGTGAGCCCCAGCTCCTTCAGACCTTTCTCAATCTTCTTCCCGCTGATTCCCACATCCACAAGCAGATGTGCCGTCTCTGAGCCCACATAGATACAGTTTCCGCTGCTTCCGCTTGCTATACTGCACAATCTCATTTTTCTTCTCTCTTCCGTGTCGAAATCTTAAGACAGCCCAGCTCCGCCAGCCTCCTGTCAATCTGCCGGCAGCTCTCCTGAAAATCTCCGCCATTGTCTATCACAAAGCCGCAGCTCTCCCGGAAGCCTTCCTCCGTCAGCTGACTGGCAAAAATCCGGGATATCTTCTCGTCGTCGTACCCTCTGGATTCCCGCAGCCGCTTCCTTCGAACCGCCTCATTCGCATAAATATACCACATTTCATCCACAAGCGCAAGATATCCGCCCTCAATCAGCAGCGCGGCCTCCACAAAGAAGAGCTCCGTCTCCCCCGCTTCCTCCGCGCGCCGCAGATGCTCCAGCAGATATGCCTTCACCGCCGGATGTATGATCTGATTCACCTGTTCCAGGAGGGCGGAATCGGCAAATATTTTCTCCGCCATTTTCCCCCGGTCAATGATTCCGTCCTCCCCGGTCACATCCTGCCCCAGAAGCCGTACCAGCTCCTCATAGGCGGGACCCCCGGGCTCCTTCACCTGATGGGCCACCTCATCCGCCAGGTAAATCTCACAGCTGTAATGATTTCTGATATAATTCAGCACTTCCGACTTCCCGGCGCCTATGCCTCCGGTAATTCCGATAAAATACATCCTTCTTTCCTCATTTGGCCTCGTACCAGTTCTGGCCGGTGTGGAGATCTACCTCCAGCGCCACCGCCAGGTCCGCCGCCTTCGTCATCTTCTCAGTGAGAATCTGCCGTACCTGTTCTTCCTCTTCCTTCACAGTCTCAATCACCAGCTCGTCGTGTACCTGCAGAATCAGCCTGGATTTCAGTCCCCGGTCCCGCAGAGCCTTCCATACATCAATCATGGCAATCTTGATAATGTCCGCCGCCGTGCCCTGTATGGGTGAATTCATTGCCACCCGCTCCCCGAAGGAGCGCTGCATGAAATTCGAGGAAGAGAGCTCCGGAATAGGACGGCGTCTGCCGAACATTGTGGTGATATATCCCTTCTCTTTCGCCTGACTGACCAGTCCGTCCAGGAACTCCTTTACCCCCGGATAGGTGGCAAAGTACTGCTCGATATACTCCGCCGCCTCCTTCTTGCTGATACTGAGGTCCTGACTCAGTCCGAAGGAGCTGATGCCGTATACAATGCCGAAGTTTACCGCCTTCGCGTTTCTCCGCTGGAGATCGGTCACTTCCTCAAAGGGTGTGTGGAACACCTTCGCAGCCGTAATCCGATGGATGTCCTGATCCATATGATAGGCCTCTATCAGCTGTTCGTCCCCTGACATATGGGCAAGGACCCGCAGTTCGATCTGCGAATAGTCCGCATCCATGAAGATACAGCCCTCCCTGGGCACGAACACTTTCCGGATACGTCTGCCCAGCTCCATGCGCATTGGAATATTCTGCAGATTGGGCTCCGTGGAGCTGATACGTCCCGTGGCCGTAATGGTCTGGTTAAAGCTGGTATGAATTCTCCGGTCCTCCCCGATATAGACGGCCAGCCCGTCCGCATAGGTGGATTTCAGCTTCGTCAGCTGCCTGTACTCCAGGATATCCTTCACCACAGGGGCCTCCTCGGCCAGCTTCTCCAGCACGTCCGCGGCGGTGGAGTATCCCGTTTTGGTCTTCTTGCCGCCGGGAAGCTTCATGGTGTCGAACAGGACTTCACCCAGCTGCTTCGGAGAATTGATGTTGAATTCCACTCCCGCCTGTCGGTGAATGGACTTCTCCAGCTCCTCTATCCTGGCCACCAGCGCGTCGCCATAGGCCTTCAGCTCTTCCCTGCGCACCTCCACGCCTTCCCGCTCCATATCGTACAGCACAAGAGACAGAGGCATTTCCACCTCGCGCATCAGCTTATCCATACCTGTCTGTGCCAGCTTCTTCTCCAGCACCTCCGCAGCCGCCAGAGACACATAAGCTCCATAACAGCAATACTCCGCAAACTTATCCGGCAGCTCAGCGGCCGCTTCCGCCGGTTTCCTTTTCCCGAAGCTTTCCGTCCGGCCCGGAATCATCATCCCCAGATGCTCCGAGGCAATGGTTTCCAGGTCATAATCACTTTTCAGCGGATTTAACAGATATGCCGCAATCAGTATGTCAAAATAGCGTTCCGTATCCTCCTTTTTCAGATACCGATACTGTCCCTTGATATCAAATGCCGCGATATTCACTCTCCCGGATAGTGTCTCCAGCGCCTGGCAGAGTGCCTCCTCGTCAGCCTCGTCTCCATCCGGGGCCGCCTCTTCAAAAAAGGAAAGCTGTACATTCTGCCGCAGAGGCGGCGCATACATCACAGTCTCCTCCCCTGTGGAAACCGCCGCCCCCAGCAGGGTACACCCGTCCGTGGCAAGGAAAAGTCCCACCCGCCGGCCGTCTCTGATTTTTTTCAGCTGCTTCAGAAATCCCTTCTGATGCTCCAGCTTCCTGAAGGTTCCTGTCACATCCGCTTCGTTTCCGGCCTTCTCCGTCCCGAAACGGCTCAGCATATTCTTAAACTCCAGCTGCTTGAACAACTGATAAGCCTCCGGCGTGAAAAAATCTTCCGCTTTCGCCGTGGTATAATCCAGCGACACATCACTGTCCGTTTTAATCGTGGCAAGCACTTTGCTCAGATCGGCCAGCGCCCGGTTCTCTATCAGAGATTCCCGAATGCTCTTCTTCGATATCTCCTCCACATGGGCGTAAATATTCTCCAGAGAACCATACTTCACCATCAGCTCCGTGGCAGTCTTCTGTCCTACCTTCGGCACGCCGGGTATATTGTCCGATGTGTCGCCCATCAGCGCTTTCAGATCGATAAACTGAAGGGGCGTCACCTGATATGCCGCCACCACGTCCTCCGGATAGTAATCCTCCACTTCCGTTCTGCCCATTTTAGTCTTCGGAATTCTGATCTTGATATGCTCCTCCGCAATCTGCAGCAGGTCCCGATCGCCGGATACCAGAGATACCTCCATTCCGTCTGCCGCCGCCCTTTTCGCCAGCGTTCCCAGAATGTCGTCCGCCTCCAGCCCCGCCTTCTCCACGATGACGATATTCATGGCCCGCAGCACGTCCTTCATCACAGGAAGCTGCTCTATCAGCTCCTCCGGCATGGGTTTCCTCGTGCCCTTATACGCCTCGTACATCTGATGGCGGAATGTGGGAGCATGCACATCAAATGCCACCGCGAGGAAATCCGGCTTCTCCTCCTCCAGAATTTTGAACATAATATTCAGAAATCCATACACCGCATTGGTATGCAGCCCC
>JAAWLQ010000286.1 GCA_022797995.1 Lachnospiraceae bacterium | reverse complement strand
CATGCTTTCTCCCGGAATATAATCCATGACGGTATAGACAACCCCGTCCTCCTGTACAAAGTCATACACCTGCGGAATATAGGTCTGGCTCAGCCCCTTCAACATGTCCACTTCCCGGCGCAGCGCTTCCTTCCCCGCAGTCAGACTCCGCTTGTCCGCCTTCAGGACGATATCCTTGTCCAGACGGATATGCCTTCCCAGATAGACGACCCCGCCGCCCCCGGAGCCTATCTGTGTTCTCAGCTCATATAATCCCGCTACTGTCTGTGGCATTTTCCATACTCCTGCTCAAGAATCTTTCTGATCTTCTTTCCGGTTATTTTAAAAAGGATCACACAGCACACCGCTGCCACTGCCGTCAGGCACATCACTGCAATGCCGCCGTAAAACATTATCTCACTGGGCGTTAAACCGTTCATTTCCTCTCTCCTCAAAATCTCTGCACTGGATCGTGATCACGGATATATTATCCGTCTCACCCCGCTCCTTTACCAGCTCCACCAGAGCCTCCTGCCTGCTCTCCATACATCGCTCTCCGTCGCCGCCGAAGAGCTGCGCAATGATCTCCTCCTCCGCAACGCGATGCCGGAATCCGTCGGAACACAGCAGATACACAGCCCCCTCCTTCGGCTTTCCGAAAAACAGATCCGGGTATACTTCAGCCTCGATCCCCACGCATCTGGTGAGCACATTGCCCATAGGTGCGCTTTCCGCCTGCTTCCTGGTCAGGTTTCCCAGCTCCACCTCCCGCTGTACCAGCGTATGATCCACAGTCAGCTGACGCATCCCGAAGGGAGAGACCTCGTATGCCCGGGTATCCCCGATATTCAGCAGATAATAGCGCCGTGACGTCAGAAACAGGACCGTCACGGTGGTTCCCATTCTGCACCCGTTTTCCCGGCTGTATTCCAGGATCCAGGCATTTATCTCCTCCACCACAGCCGTCCACTGTTCCCTTATCACACAGTCCTCGATGGCAATGTCGTTTAACTCTTCTCCAAACTTCGATATCCACTGGGAAAATGCCCTCACAAGAACCGAACTGGCAATCTCCCCTTTTTCCAGCCCTCCCATACCGTCACAGAGAACGGCAAATGCCACAGCACCGTTCGGCGTCTCCATCCGCCCGGCGAACATCCTGTCCTGATTGACCTTTTTCCGAATCCCCACATCCGTTGTGGCCGTAACAATAAAATCCAACCTTCCATCACCGCCTGTTAAAATAGCCTGAATTCAAATTCCTCGTTGGCCACACTGACAATAACACCATGGGAAAGCTTTATCTCCACATTGCTCTGTATCATGGTTCCGTTGACATAAGTATGATTTTTAGAATTGTCATCCACCAGGAAATACTCCCCGTTCCGTGCCAAGATGTGGCAATGATTATGTCCCACAAACTTATTCTCCGGAATGGAATAGTCCACATTCTCCTTGTCCCGTCCGATGCGAAGCACCTCTCTGTCCAGCGGAATACGCTCGTTGTTTTTCAGCCGCAGCAGATATGGCTGCATATTCTGTGTGCCCTCCGTTCCCATCAGAACTGTCCCGCCGTCGTTCCCCTGGTTCAGATATTCCGTCTCCCCGAAATCACTGCGGGATTGCCCGGAGGGTGCAGATGCCGTTTCATTTACCGGCGCGGATGCGGCCTGAGATGCCTTCTGCACCGGAGCTGAAGCCGGCGGTACTGAAGCAGCGTCAGCCTGGGCGCCGACCGGCAGCGGTCTCTGCTGCCCTGGCACGGCAAATGTCACAGGTGCCTCCGGAGATTTTTTCTCCTGGGTCTTTTCTTTCTTCCCTTTTTCCTTCTTTGGCTCTTTTTCGGAAGACGTTCCTGTCTTCTGTTTTCTGGCCTCCCTCTGCGCCTTGTATGCATCCGCATTTTCTTTATTGTAATGCTGCAAAAGATAGAAGAGAGAAATCTCTTTCTCCGGCGCCTGTTCCGCGTGGACTTCCTTCTTCCCGCTATCCGTCTTCGGAATTTCATATTCCCTCAGTGGCTTCCTGTCCGGTTCCTCCGGTTTCTTCTTCTCCCCGCTTTCCTCCTGCACGGAAGTCACCGGCTTCTCTCTGACTGCCGCCGTTCTGCCCGGCTTCACAGGCTCCGGTTTTTCCACAGCCGGCGCTTTCACCTCTGGTTCCGGCCCGCGTTTGAGCCTGTCAAGCATCTGCCTGAACTGCCAGATGGAAAATGTGCCTCTCTGATTCAGGAAATTGATGATCTCCGCCACATAGTCACAATTCTCCGAAGAATCAAACTGAGTGGTAAACATGATATTCTTAAAAAACAGAGCCGCCTCCATGTTGCCGCCGTTTTCCATCACCGCCGGCACATAGATCACTTCCGCGCTGTAACTGGTTACATCTATAAAAATATAATCTGTGTCCAGCAGGATGGAATTCATATCCAGCATGTATTCCTCCGATACTGTCAGTACCTCCGCAATTCCCGCGAACACGTTCACCAGTCGCTTTCTGTTCACCTGCCCGGAGAAAAACTGCTTAATGGACACCCGGGACGACACGTTATATTTGATGAGCTTTCTGTCGTCGATCTGGGTAAAGATGGAATGGACAAACCCTGGAATACGGTTGTTGGTGATCATTCCCAGCCCCATTGTGTCGATTTCCATATCCGTCAGGTCGCAGCACAGATAGGTATTTGTCCCCTGGTTCTCATAAGTAAACTGCATTTTATTCTTCCTCCCCTTTCTATTTCCACAATCTGGAACAGACCGACTGCTCAAACTGCGCCTCTCCTCCGTTGAAAACCCTGAATTCATACTCCAGCGTATACCGCACAGACAGATACAGCTTTCCGTCCTCCACGCGGGAACCCGAAAAGTCCAGTCCGTCCACGCCGCCCTTCACATGGTAGCGTTTCAGCATCTCCTCCGCCTTCCGGGAATCTCCCCCTGTCAGATAAGCGATAAAACGGATCCTGACGATATCCTCAAAGGTTCCGTCTATGGTCTGGTTCCCCTGGTCGTCTTCCGCTGTGGTAGATTTATACCAGGTCCTGTAATCCGTAAAATCACTGTTGGAATTCGTGGCACTTCCATACAGTCCGTATATAATCTGCCCCACCGTTCCGGATTCCCCCAGGCCGGAATTTTCGTTGGCGTCAAAGGACAGGCTGTCCGCAGTGGAAAGCAGCACATGCGCCATCTCGTTTCTGGCCTCAAACACTACGAAAAAACTGTACAGAAAGAACATCAAAAACATAAATATGGGAAGCGTGATACACGCCTCGAGAGAAAGCAGTCCCTTCTCTCCGCTTCGCTTTTTTCTCATGTCAATATCCTCTGTATATGACTCTTTCCTTCGACCGGAATCCTGCGGAATCGGAAATCGGCAGAAATTCATTGGTGGTAAAGCTTCCGGAAGAGCGCAGATAAGTATAGCTTTCGTCCAGATTAAAGGTATATGTGCCAATCTTGCTGACAGCGTTGTAGGATGCCTCCATCTGGATGATATCCGCCAGGCGGTTCAGCATGGTTTCCTTATTCTCAAAAAGCATTGCCATCAGCAGGGTCCTGGTATAGTCAAAGGTCAGAGCGTTCACCACCCTGGAGCTCCCTCCTGCGTCCGGGTCGCGGATACCTGACTGATAGGCATCAGCGTAATTCTGCGCATATCTGTCACTGACCTGTCCGCCGCTCATGACATTAACCACCTGTTTGTACGCGGTATTTTTCTGCTCGTCCGATAGCTTTAATTTATAGAAGGCACTAATCAGACTCGTTATGCCGCTGGGTGTGAGGTACAGGGTCGATTTCCAGATGGGAACTTTCCCTCCGTTCACCAAAACCAGTGTATCCACAAAGGGCTCCGCCACCATATACAGGATATACACGACTATCGTTCCGATTCCAAATGTCACCGCGCCTGCCTCCGCCGCGATAGACGCCACCTCCGCGTTTGTTAGCACAAACCCGAAGTCAAAGGCCAGCCGAATCAGCCATACATTGTTAAATACCTTTTCCTGATTCTTGGCTTCCGAAAGACTGCCCTTCATGATATATTCCGTCTCCGCGCCGTAAAAAGCATATCCCTGTCCGGGACTTCCCACCTTCGGCAGGGAATAGCTGGAGAAGGTAGTCCTGTTTGGAATATTGTATGCCACATATCCGGCCAGGAGAAGCTTCTGTCCCACTGCTTCCGCCAGTATTACGGCGGCATTTTTCGCAAACTCCAGCACATGCCCCACCAGACTTGTCACCGCGTTAAACAATGCCTTGATTTTTTTAAACACATTGTACCACTGCCAGTCCTTAAGACTTTCAGACAGATTCGACAGATCGTTCAGTATCTGGTCTATCAGGGAATCCGCCCCTGTTCCGTTGCCCGGTACTGCGGAATCGGTTGCGTAACTGCTCAGCAGCTGTTTATAGTAATCCGATCGCCGGCTGTCCTCTGTGTCATAGGAGGATTTCAGGCAATAAGGACTTCCCTCGCTCCTGTTTTTGGAAGAAGGCAGCCCCCCTATACCGGAATAAAGAGAAGTGTTAATCGAGCCGGTCAGTTCCGGATCTACCCATGCGCTGAAGGAAACCATTGCCTCGATAAAGCCGATCAGCGCCCTTACCGTCTTGAAAAAAGAGGAATTTATCGTATCTCCCGCCAGATTCTCCTGGAGCTGCTCCAGGTTCCCGCTGGAAATCGGAAGCGTGATACTGCCGTCATAATACCCTCCCGTTCCCGGCATTTTGGTCTCATATCCGTTTGCCAAAGTATAACCGTCCACCTTGCCCTTCAGCTGAATCAGTTTCGTATACTGCGTATTGAAGCTGCCGATGTAGTCGTATACCGCAAAGTCCTTCATGGCATTTCTTCCTGCTTTCACTCCGGAAGAAGATCCTGTCACCAGAATCGTGTTCATGTCGCTCAGGTCGTTCTTTTTTGCGTTGGCTTCGTCTATCTGATTCGACCATAAATATGCCGCCTCGCTGTCCCCTCTCTCCAGAGCAGCCTTTTTGCCGGCTTCCATATCCTTTATCTGCGTATCCATACTTTTGTTCTGGCCCGTATGAATATTACCGGCAACGTTCACTACCAGATCTACTCCCGCGCCGTCCAGTTCATTCTGCGCCTTCTGTGCCGCTACCACAGCCTCCCCCGCCGATTTTACGGACGAAGCCAGCGTGCTTATTTTCCCGCTGTAGGAGCTTTTGCTGTTACTGACTGCGGTTCTCTGATTGTCCAGCTTCGTCTGGTACTGCGCGATGACTGTCTCCAGGTTTGACTCCGCCGTGTCCAGGCTCTCCCCCGCCTCTTCCAGTCCTTCCTGGGCCTCCACATAGGTTGTCAGCTCCTCATGTTCCTCCTTCAGCTCTTCCAGTGCCTCGCTGTTGTCCACAGAATTTCCGTATTCGTCCTTCTCGTTTTTCAGTGCATCCCACTGGGCGGACAGCTCCGGATATTTTTCTGCTTCTTTATCAATGGTTTCGCTGTATCCTTCGATAGCGGCATTCGCATTCGATATGGCCTGCTGGCACTCAGAAATCTTCGCCGCCCTTTCGTCCACCAGCCTGTTATATTCCTTTACCGCGGCGTCAAAGACAGAATAAGCCGATGAATACTCCTCCAATGCTGTCTCACAGGCCTTCAGCTTCTCGCGGGCGCTGTCAAATTTTTCATCGCAGGCATCCAGCTTCTGCACCATAT
>JAAWLQ010000285.1 GCA_022797995.1 Lachnospiraceae bacterium | reverse complement strand
TGCGCTTCTGCCTCTGGCCTCGTCTCTACAACAGCTTTCATCTCCACAGCAACCTGCGCCCTCGCTTCCGGCTTCGTCTCCGCAGCAACCTGTGGTCCTGCTTCTGGCTTTACTTCCGCAACCGTCTGCGCTTCTGCCTCTGGCCTCGTCTCTACAACAGCTTTCGTCTCCACAGCAGCCTGCGCCTCCCCGGGCGCCTTCCCCGCCTCTTTCGTTTTCAACTCCACTTTGGGCAGCATGGCCATGATAGCTTTCCTCCTGGCAACTCCCAGGACAATCCAGAACAATAACAGGATCCCTTCCGCAAGGCACACCCAACGATAGCTCACGGCATAGAAATATCCCTTACCGGAATCCATGTAGAACAGCGCATCTCCCTTTACCGCCTTCAGCATGACAATGGCCATGATAAACAACACAACCGTCAGCGCAGCAGCCGCCGGCAAAACTATTTTCATCGTTTTCGACTTCTTCATTTCGACAGCTCCTCCCTCGGTTTCTTATTCAGCCGGACATACCAGCCTGCAAGCGCCAGGAACAGAATTCCCGGCAGTATAAAGCCGGTCCATTTCCCGTCGATGTCTCCCGTCCGCTCCACGGTAATCGTCTTCACACTCTTGTTGCCTGCGGCGTCATATGCCGAGACAGTGACAGGATTGACGCCCTTTTCCAGAGCCAGCTTCACCATGAAACTGCCGGAGCCCATCTCCTGCTCCACACCATTGATCATGACTGTGGCATTCGGCTCGGTACTGCCCTCAATGACAATACTGTCAGATGCGGTTTTCAACATATCTTCGTTGTTCAGCTTTACGGAAGGCGGCGTCCGGTCAACCGTAATGGATTTGGTAAAAGTACTCATATTGCCGTATGTATCCTCTATGTAGGCCACCACCTCATGCATTCCCTCGGCCAGATTGAGATCATAATCCCCGGAAGCCGCGTTCTCCAGAATCAGCTTGCCGTCCAGGTACACACCTGCGGAAGCCTCCGAAGGACATTCAATATAAACCGGAATCACATTCTCCTTCGTCACCTCTTCCTCCGGGAAGGAAATCACGCCGGATGGAATGGTTTTCACCACCTCTACTACTTCAAACTCTCCCCAGTTATTCCCGTCCACAGCCGCCACAGATACCTTTACCCTGTTCACGCCTTCTCCGGGCGTAATCCCATAAAAATTCTCATATACATATTCCGTTTTCAGAACCGAAAGAGTCTCGTCATAAAGCGTGACCACATAATTGCCGCTCCTTCCGGAATCCCATGTGAGATACATTTCCCCGTCTATGCTTCCGGCCCTGACATTCTCCAGCTTCTCAGGTGCCTCTGTCTGCCTGATATACAGCGGTTCCTCCGTGGTCAGTGTATACTGTCCGCTGCCATCGTACACCTGAACGGTAAAACGATACAAGCCTGTGGGCAGGTTGTCCGCCGATACTGTCACCGTTCCTGTTCTGGCCACGGAATAATCCTGATAAACCGTACGATTGCCGTTTGAAGCACTCTGTATTGCCGCCACAGACAGATTCACCGTATCCTGCTCCGCCGCCACATCCCATCCCAGATGAATGCTCCCATCCTCCGCCGTCTCCGCCGTAAAGCTCTGTATGGCGTTATACTGCACAGAGGTGTCTTTTCTGTTTCCGCCGTTTACGCTGATTGTCCCCAGCCCGTCTCCTTCCACGCTCACATGCCAATAACCGGAACCGGCAGTTCCCACATTGACATCCACCCGCCCTCTGCCGAACTCACTGTTCTCTTCCGTGGCAACAATCTCCGTGCCATCCGGAGAAATGATTTTGACGGAAGCCGGCTGGTCTGCATTCTGCCAGCTCACAAAGAAGATACAGTCCGCATATTCCTGGTACAGATATACCTGCACCTCCCGCACTGCCGCGGAGGCTTTTATGGGCAGCAAGCAGAAAAAAGTCAAAACCAGCAGTGCACTTAATGTCCATTTTCTCATTGTCCGTTATCCTCCGCATATGTGCTGAAGCCATCCTGAATGCTGATGTTCCCTCCGGCTGTGGCTTCATAGTTTACCGTTTGCCCGTCATAGCCGAGTGTAACCGTAACGCGGCTGTTCGCATGGGCCCCCCGCTGCAGAACAGTACTGAAAGCAGCTCTGCCGTCATGTGCAATCCCATAATACCCATTGTCAAGATGTCCGTCCACATTCAGATTCAGCATAATCTGCCGGTCTGTTATCAGCGCCGTTCCGCTGATCTCACCTCCCAGTCTGCTTCCGAACAGCTCCAGCTCATCCACATCCTTCACCGGTATCTCCATACCCTCTGGCGTGAACATGACATAGAAATCCGGGTTCTCAGAGCTGTACACTTTGACGCCGCTTTTATTCCACTCATTTGAGCTGACAAAGAGCACTCTGTCGCAGGAAAGTGACATATCTGTCATAAGTCCTTCTATCTGGCCCCGGTACAGCTCATTTTCCAGCCCCACAGGGTATTGTACGACAATGGAGCCCTCCAGCCCCTCCGGCGTCACACCTTCCGTAAAATATTTCTGCATATCGGCCGCCTGAACCGATAGTCTCCCGGCATCAAAGGTGAGTGTATCGGGATAATATCCCGCCGCCCGGATGGTAAACGGGAACTGCCCTTCTATATTCAGGGTCCGGGAAAGATTATCAAATTTCAGGTCTCCCTTTATTTCATACATGGAATCCATCCTGCCGGTATCAATGGCAATTCTGGCATCATTCACTTCCAGCGCACCTATGTAGCCGTTTACAAAGCCGCTTCCGGTGATCTCCATAAAATCCCTGCGAATGACTATGGTAAGCATTTCGGCATTGGCATACAGCGCGTTTCCAGTATAGCCGTAGTTCTGATACTGAGGCAGATATCCGATAATTGTCTGCATGGCGCCGCTCACCCTGTTTTGTCCCGGGGCCACTCCGTTCAGCGCATAATTCAGATGACTCTGCAAATCCGCCAGCTCGTAACCTCCGTTGACAGTGCAGGTGATTTCCGAACCGTTGAACTGCATCTCGCCATATACATCGCCGAAACCAGGCAGGCGCAAAGCGGCACCGGAATAAGAGAAGTTAAGAGAGCTTCCGTCAAAATAAAATCCGAAGATATCCATTACTCTGGCGCTGCTTCCCCCGAAAGCCATCTGCCCATAATTAGCCGGTTTATCCTTGGGCGCGGCAAAATCCACATACCCCGGTCCGCTTCCCGTCACATATCCGGCACTGACCGCCAGACGTCCCCCGCTTACGCTGATCGGCGCATCGGCCTGCAGCGTCACCTTTGAATCCGTCCTGATCAGTCCGTTCAGAACCACGTTTCCGCTTAAGCTCAGGGTATAGTCATCCTTCTGCTCCACCGCATCCGCGTACAAAGTGTTGCCATTTCCCAGCATGATGGTCTGTCCGGCCAGCCTGGAATCGCTTCCTCCTTCGATTGCCAGGAGAGAGTCCGAGCTTCTGGAGGTTCCGTCTTCCAGTCGGACATTGACCTGCAAAGCCCCCTGAGAATATCCTCCTTCCAGCACAAAGGCGATCACCGAATCCCCCACTGTACTGACATCCTTCACCTTGTCCCCGTTTATGTATACCTGAGCTCCGTCCGTAACACCGGCAGCCTTGATGAATACGGGAATCCCCAGCTGCGCATCTTTCGCTGAAACCACCGACGGCTCCGCGGAGAACAGCCGCAGAGAACCGGAATCTCCTCTGACAATATAGCTTCCGTCTCTGGCCAGAACCACACCGCCGTAGGCATAGGTTCTCGAGCTGGTAACTTCATAATCCTTCAGCCCTATGGTAAGCACCCGGGGATTGGATTCCTTATCCTCGGAAACCGTATACTCAAAGCAATAATTGTTTACAATAAAATTCTGGAGAGCGGTATAGACGTTTACCAGCTCCGCGTCGGTAAATGCCTCCATATAGAAACCGCCTGTCTGACGGGCAATATTTTCCATGTATTCCCGGGCTCCGCCGCCGGTACTTACGGTAAACACGGCGATATTCTCCGCCTGGGCAGCCTCGATGGCAGCCGGCATTTCGTTTGGATTCCCATCCTCTCCGTCCGTCATCAATATGATGGCCTTCGTTCCCGTCGCATCCTCCAGCGATGCAATTCCCTCCCTCAGACCCGCCGGAATATTGGTGCCGCCGTTGGCGCTGATTCCTGCCGCGGCAGAACGCAGTTCGGCGACATCATTGGTCAGAGGTGCCAGAACTGCCGCCGAATTCTCGTACAGAACCACGGACAGCTCCTGGGTCCCCGGCACCAGATTGTCAATGCAGGCCTCCACGGCCCTGCGGGCATTTTGAATCCTTTCCCCGTCCATGCTTCCGCTTCCGTCTATGACCAGCGCGATGGAGATGAGATTATTACTGTCGTCCTCTATCCTCTTTACATCCCTGGCGGAAATGCCAAAGCCATTATCGGAAAAGGTAAAATCTTCCGTCTCGAAATCGTTTGCCAGCTCCTCCACACCGTCACGCTTCCCATTCACATTCAGATACGCCTTGACAGTGGGATAATTCGTTGCGTCCACCCGGCTGATGAAGACAGATACCCTCTCGTATTTCAGGAAATTATTCAGGAACTGCGAGTATCCCCGGCTGAGAATCGAATCCGGAAGAAATGCTCCTCCGTTCAGCAGACAGTGAATTGCCGTTGAAATATCCTCCTCCGAAGCCGAATTGTCATAATAGACCTTTTTCAGCCGTTCCAGTCCCGTTTTCACCGGAGAATCCTCGTTCAGCCCGTCGCTGTCCCGCATCAGCTCCACCAGAAGTTCCCGGCCCTTTTCATCATCCCCGGACGCAATATACAGCTTTGACAGCTGCAGGTCAATCACACCGCTCTTATCTCCGAACAGCGGTGCCTGGGCAATCAGCCAGTTGATGATTCTTTTGGCCTTTACACCGTTGGCCTCTTTGCGGTACTCCTCCGCCTTCGACAGATTCTCCTCTCTGCGCGGATTGCCTTCCTCATATTTCCCGGCTGTCTCTTCTGCCTTTTCCGCCTGCTTCAGAAGGGAAGCAATTTCCTTATCTTCCTCTTCCTCCGTGACGATGTCCATGTCGTTCAACAGCTTCTGGGCGATGACATCCGTGTAAAGCACAATGTTCTCCACGGACTTATCAGCGCTCAGCAGCTTCTCCGCATTTTTTTCCGCTTCCTCCAGATTGCCGTAAGCATTGTAATATTTCACGGAATAGCGCAGAAGCTCTCTGTCTTTCGGTGCCTCCAGCAGCATTTCGCTCAACACCTGCGCATCCACCGCATAAAAATTATCACTTGTCAGCATACTGTCATACTGAAATCCGGAGAGAAACTCAACCTCTTTCTTCTCGCTGATTTTCAGCAGCGCAAAACAGTCTCCAGCTATGTCCTCCAATTCCGCATGGGCCTCTTCGCCGGTAAGCGGAAGTCCCTCCAGCCCGGTCATCCGACGGGACAGCGCAACTATTCTCTCCGCCTGTTCCGAGAGCCCTTCGTTCAGCCCGCCCCCTGCCATCAGATCGTCCATATTGATAAAGGCACTCGCATAACTATCCTCCAGGCAGTCCGCCAGCGCGACAATGATATCTGCATGAGGGCTCCGCACCTTCTCCGCATTCTGTCTCGCCGACCGGGAATTTCCCTCCAGCAGATAACTATATGCGATATATAATGCCCTGTTGGTGGTATCCCTGTCCCGGAAAATGCTTCTCACCCC
>JAAWLQ010000284.1 GCA_022797995.1 Lachnospiraceae bacterium | reverse complement strand
GTTGATCTGATTGATACAGAGAACTTTTTCTGCTATGATGGGAGTTGGAAAAAGAGACTTACGGCCTATGTGGGTACACATCCGGAAGTAGATATGGAAATTATCGTTCCGCACAGGGAAAATATGGAGCGGCTATTGGAGCAGATGAAGTATCTGATTGGAGGAGAACGCTGTGAAAAAATGGTATGACGAAGAATATGAATGGGAAATAGAAGTGATAGGATTCAACAAGGACAATGAAGAAACAGAAAGATTTTGCCGGAATGGGGAGGAAATTGGGGACAGGTATACTTGTACCTATGGCTGTCCGGTAAATGCGCAGGGACAGGGGATTTGTTCCAAAGTAATGATGATGTTGTTTCCCATTATGGAAGCGGTCAGAAGTGGAGGAGATTTAGAGAATATAGGTGGGGACAGTAAATACAGCAAGGTTATTATGTGCCCGGATGGGTGTGTTTTATTTAGAATTACAGCAAAACCATTGAACAATGAGAATTTTTTTAAGGGTAAATTTTTTGATTGAATCTATGGAGGGCAGAAGAATGCAAATCAGTAAAAAATGTTGTTTAGGGTTCTTATTGGCAGGAATGCTTTTGTTAACCGGTTGTTCCTTTGGGAAAAAAGTTGTGCTGACCTATGACGGCACCTTTGAGCTGGAGCTGGGGAAAACGAAGGTGGCGGAGCTCCTGGAAGCAGGCTTCACAGATCGGTACTCTTACGACAAAAAATCTCAGATTGACAGCAGTTCATGGCAGAATTTCTATGCCATGAAAGAGGATGTTACATATGGAACTATGTATGCCGGCAATAAGAGCTCTCAAAAGGTGAAATTTGAACAGGGAAAAGTATTCCGGGTCGTGATTGACTACCGGGATCCGGACTATGTCACCGGAGAAATCCTGATAAATGGAGTAAATTATGCGGGATATACCAGAGAGCAGATTAAGGAAGCCATGAACGGGGCTGAGATGACGTTAGACAGTGAGACCTATCTGTGCTTTGAAGACGGGAAATTTGAGTATACCTTCCAGTTCGATGAAGGCTCGGAAACTGTGAGTTCGATCAGCATCGATGACGGAACAGACTGGAAGCTGGTTATAAAATAACCGGAATTTTTAACTGAATTTTATCTACAGGAAGTATAATACGAAGGAATACAGATCTAATCGGTGCGCAAATCATGGAATGGGGGTGCGTTGGATATGCGGATATTGCTTGCGGAGGACGAGCGTTCTCTGTCCCGGGTTCTGGTTACCATATTTCAAAAGAACAACTATTCTGTGGATGCGGTTTATGACGGAGAGGACGCACTGGCCTATCTGCAGGCCGGCAATTATGATGCGGCGGTGCTTGACATCATGATGCCCGGGATGGATGGAATTACAGTCCTGAAAAAGGTCCGTTCCGCGGGAAGCCGACTGCCCATTCTGATGCTGACGGCCAAATCGGAGGTGGACGACAAGGTCCTGGGACTGGACAGCGGGGCCAACGATTATCTGGCAAAACCCTTTGATACGAAAGAACTTCTGGCCCGTATCCGCGCAATCACAAGGAACCAGACTGCGGCGGATAACACACTGCGGATGGGCAATATTTCATTGGACAGAGCAAGCTTTGAGCTGGCCTCTCCCACCGGAAGCTTTCGGCTGGCAAACAAGGAATTTCAGATGATGGAATTTCTGATGTCCAATCCCCGCCACATTATTTCCACAGAGCGGTTCATGGAGAAGATATGGGGCTATGACTCCGATGCGGAGATCAATGTGGTCTGGGTGTATATCTCCTATCTTCGCAAGAAGCTCGCCGCCCTTCACGCCGATATTCAGATCAGGGCGTCCAGGAATGCGGGGTATTCCCTGGAGGAGCTGCCATGATCCGGAGCCTGAAAATC
Source organism: Lachnospiraceae bacterium (assembly GCA_022797995.1). Classification (GTDB taxonomy): domain Bacteria; phylum Bacillota; class Clostridia; order Lachnospirales; family Lachnospiraceae; genus Acetatifactor. The sequence goes on along the minus strand of JAAWLQ010000284.1, from coordinate 3,819 downwards.
AAGTTTATTGCCCTGGCCCTGACCGCTCTGTTTGTGCTGTTGGCGGCCATCGTAACCGGCATGAATCTGCTCAACTACAAAGAGGTGGTGGAGGAGGCGGATACCATGCTTTTTCTTCTGTCCCAGAATAAGGGGGCATTCCCGGATTTCAGGGAAGGTCCCATGGACTGGCTTCCGCCCGGGATGTCGCCGGAGGCTCCCTTTCAGGCCAGATTTTTTTCAGTGCTTGTGACCAATTCCGGGGAGGTCATCCATGCGGAGACAAGCCGGATTTTTGCCATCGACAGTGAGACGGCTTCCCGGTATGCACGGGATATAGCGCAAAAAGGCAGCGCCCGGGGATTTGTGGAGAATTACCGGTATATGAGCGTCTCGGAAAAGTTTGGTACGCGGATTACCTTCCTTGACTGCGGACGGGAGCTGGATCTGTATCACAATTTCATTCTCTTCAGCATCGGCATGTCCCTGCTGGGATATGCTGTTACCGCCATTGCCGTCTGCTTTTTTGCCGGGAAATTCATTCGTCCTGTTGCGGAGAGTTACGAAAAGCAGAAACGGTTTATTACCGACGCAGGCCATGAGATCAGGACGCCGCTCACTATCATCAGCGCCAACGTGGATGTCCTGAAAATGGATATGGGAGAAAACCAATGTCTGGAGGATATCGGGAATCAGGCAAAACGGCTGGCCGGACTTACGAACGACCTTGTCTGTCTTGCGCGGATGGAGGAAGCCGCAGGTTCACAGCAGATGATTGAGTTCCCGGTCTCCGAGATTATTCTGGATACGGCCGCGCCTTTCCGGACACTTGCACAGACCCGGAATAAGGAATTGGTCTGTCAGGTACAGCCCATGCTTTCCATGTGCGGGAACAATAAGACAATTTCCCAGCTGGTGTCCATCCTTCTGGATAACGCGCTGAAATATTCCCCGAAAGGCAGCCGTGTCTTGCTGAACTTTGAAAAGCAGGGACGCAGATTGATCTTAACCGTGAGCAATCCTTCCGCCCTGCCTGTCACCGATGAAAATCTGCGGCATGTCTTCGACCGCTTTTATCGCACCGACTCCTCCCGCAATTCCGGGACAGGCGGATACGGCATTGGTTTATCCATGGCCCGGGCCATTGTGACCGCCCATGGCGGGAAAATCAGCGCCAGCTCCCCCGACGGGAAGTCCTTCCTTGTCACGGCGGTTTTTCCTGTATGAGCACATATTACATTAGCAGCCTGCTTTACTTTAATTTCCGCAGTGTTTTTATCAGACGCATTCTGGCTGCTTTCAGTTTTACAACATAACGACTGGCATACACAAGTCCTGTAAACAATGTGCCGCTCACAAAGCCACAGGCAAGATTGACAACCGATGCGTATGGCTGTGTTCTTTCAAGGCCCAGAATGTATATTACAGAAAAAGCAACCATTCCTAAAATTGCGGCCCCAAACATAATGCACATTCTTTTTGAGAAAAATTCCCGTTCGACATTATTGTAATCGGCGATTTTTAACATTGTTTCTTCTGTTTTACTATTCATATTATCCTTCCTTTCTCCATCTAATATTTCACCAACTTCAACCTCATAATACTTTGCAAGTTCAATTATCAGATCGAAGTCGGGCATCGTTGTGCCATTTTCCCATCGTGAAACGCTTCTGTTGGAAACTCCCAGCACTTCGGCAAGCTCTGCCTGCGTGATGGATTTTTGGCTGCGCAATGTTTTTAAAAACTGACCAACCTTTTGTTGATTCATGGCTTTTCGCCTCCTTTCATCGTCTATCATAGCTTTTCTGTAAAAAAAGTACAGGTCACTGACTGAGAATTCTTTAAGTCCAGTTAAGTTTTCCTTTTTATTATAGTTCCCAGATAATAAAATCCGCCCCGTGAGTTGTGAAAGGCGGGGAATAGAAAGAGATGTGATATTTTGTTGACATCAGAACAGGAAGGAGGAAAGAGGGATGGATTACCGGCACGAGTGGAAGCATGAGATCAATAAATCGGATCTGCTGACGCTCCGGCTTCGGCTGCGGGCCATTATGAAAAGCGATCCCCATGCTATTGACGGCAAATATGTGATCCGAAGCCTCTATTTTGACACATGGGCAGACAGGGCGCTGCGGGAAAAGCTGGACGGGGTGAGCGTGCGCGAGAAATTCCGCATCCGCTACTACAACGGAGACACAGGGCTCATCCATCTGGAGAAAAAAAGCAAATGGAACAGTCTGGGCAATAAGCAGACAGCCTTACTTACAATGGAAGAAGCGCAGGCTGTTGTGGAGGGCAGACTGGACTGGATGAAGGAGCATCCTCACGGGCTTGTGCGGGAGCTTTACGCGAAGATGCGAACGGAGGAACTGCGCCCCAGAACCATTGTGGATTATACGAGAGAGCCTTTCGTCTATGCCCCCGGGAACACCCGGGTTACCTTCGACTACAATATCCGAACGGGACTGGGCTGTACGGATTTCCTGAACCCTGACTGCACCATGGTTCCGGCCGGCGACGCTCCCGCCATTCTGGAAGTAAAATGGGACACCTTCCTCCCGGACATTATCCGGGATGCAATCCAGCTTCCCGGCAGGCGGGCAGGGGCTTTTTCAAAATATGCACAATGCCGGATTTATGGCTGAAACCGTTAAGAAATAATTTTTGAGCAATTCTTCTGGAACCTGACTAAAATCCTATACAGTCGAAATCCTATGCGGTCGGCGGTACTGCCATGAATGGAAAGTAAGGTTAGTACATAAAAACAGATAAAGGAGAGGTATAACGATGAATTTTAATGACATTTTCAAATCCAGCTTTCTGGAAAAAGTAACAGCGGTAAGCATCCTTGACATGGCGGTTGCCCTGACTTTGGCCTTCTGTCTTGGCCTGTTTATTTTTTTAGTATATAAGAAGACCTTTCAGGGTGTAATGTATTCCTCCAGCTTTGGCGTCACGCTTATCGCCCTGACCATGATTACCACAGTGGTGATTCTGGCTGTCACCTCTAACGTGGTTCTGTCTCTGGGTATGGTGGGCGCTCTGTCCATTGTCCGTTTCCGTACGGCCATCAAGGAGCCCCTTGACATTGCTTTTCTGTTCTGGTCCATTGCGGTGGGTATCGTGCTGGCGGCTGGATTTATTCCTCTTGCCGTCATTGGCAGCGTGATCATCGGCGTGGTCCTTCTGGTTTTCGTAAACCGGAAATCCCACTGCAATCCCTATATCGTGGTCCTGACCTGCGGCGGGCATGAAAGCGAGATGACCGCAAGGGAGTATCTGGACAAAATGACGGGACGATGCACAGTGAAGAGCAAAAGCGCCCAGAAAGGCATGGTGGAGGTCAATTTTGAAATTCGCCTGAAGGATGACAATACGGACTTTATCAACAAACTGTCTGAGATGCCGGGTGTAAAAAGCGCGGTGCTGGTGAGCTACCACGGGGATTACATGGGTTAAGGAGGGGGAACGGCAATGTCAACGAACAGACATATCAATAAAATCTGCGTTGCCGCCATCGTGATTTCACTTGTGCTGACCCTTCTGTTTATGGGCGGTGCGTCTCTGGGCGTTGTTTCCGCAGGCAGCGGCAGTATCATGGGCTATGAAGAGCGGCTGTTTGACACTTCGTCGGTACATACCATCGACATTGTGATGGATGACTGGGACAGCTTTATCGAGACCTGTGAAAATGAGGAATACAGTCCCTGTGCGGTGGTGATTGACGGCGAAAGCTACAGGAATATCGGCATCCGCGCCAAGGGGAATACCTCCTTAAGCTCGGTCCGTTCCCTGGGCAGCCGGCGTTACAGCTTCAAGCTGGAGTTTGACCACTATGAG
>JAAWLQ010000283.1 GCA_022797995.1 Lachnospiraceae bacterium | reverse complement strand
TCGTCTCTTTTTCCATCGTTCGGTTGTAATTCATTTTCTCCGAGTAGGAATAGTACCCTTGACACGCTTCATGACACCCTGAATGGAGCTCTGGCGGAAATTGTCACTGTTGCTCTTCATGGCCAGCCTGTACACACCAATGGTCGTCTCTTTTTCCATCGTTCGGTTGTAATTCATTTTCTCCGAGTAGGAATAGTACCCTGCTTTTTTCAGCACCTGGTCTGCCACAAAGTCCTTTCTGGTGCGATTGGATTCCACAATGGCCTGTATGAGATTTTCCGGCACGTCATTATAGTTCGCAAGCAGCTGCTTCGTATCCTTTGGCAGGCAATATCCGCCGTAGCCAAAGGAGGGATTGTTGTAATGGCTTCCGATCCTGGGATCCAGGCAGACTCCTTCTATAATCTGCTTCGTATTCAGTCCTTTCACTTCCGCATAAGTGTCCAGCTCATTGAAGAAACTGACTCTCAGCGCCAGATAAGTATTGGCAAAAAGCTTCACAGCCTCCGCCTCGGTGGAGCCCATCAGCAGAGCCGGAACATCCTCCTTCAGAGAAGCATCGGTCAGCAGGTCCGCAAAAGCCTGCGCCCTGCCACGCATTTCATCGTTTTCCTGTTCATATCCCACAATGATTCTCGACGGATATAAATTGTCATAAAGCGCCCTGGTCTCACGCAGGAATTCCGGACTGAACAGAATCCTGTCGGTTCCCATCCTTTTATTGAGCTGCGTCGTAAATCCCACCGGTATGGTGGATTTTATCACAATAGTCGCCCGATCATTGGCCTGAAGGACCTCGTCCACCACGCTTTCCACCGCGGACGTGTCAAAGTAGTTCGTCTGGCTGTCATAGTTGGTCGGCGCGGCCACGATCACGATATCCGCATCCCGAAAGGCCTCGTCTCCGTCCAGAGTGGCCTTTAGATTCAACTCTCTGCCGCGAAGATACTCTTCAATCTCAGCATCCCGGATAGGGGAACGTCTCTCGTTAATCATCTTCACCTTTTCGGGAAGAATATCCTTCGCAACGACCTCATTTTTCTGTGCCAGCAGAACCGCCAGCGACATGCCCACATAACCTGTACCCACCACTGCAATTTTCATCTTATTTCTCTCCCTCCCTGCACAATTCGACGCTGTCTTTTCTCATTGCACAGCCCTGTCAATCCAATTTCTTTTCATTACTTTCTTATAGTGACATTTCCAGTAACAGTTCAGTGCCCTGTCTGAACTGTTACCATTTCCATAACAGCTCAGGACATACCCGAATTGTTACACACCGCCCAAGGCAGAAGAACTTTATATTCTATGGGAAATGTCAGTTCCGTCCGTGCTTTACTATAGCATATTCATACCAGAAACACAAGCTGTCAAACCACTCAAAGGGTTTGCCTGGTTTTTATGCAGAAAGCGTATAAAAACACTTCCGCAGAACCGGCCATGAAAAGTAACACAAGATTCTCCATCAAGGGTGCAAGATACTCCATTTCCTTTTGTATCCCAAAAAGTACAATGTGTGAATAAGGTCATTATATCGTGAGTGCGGCAGCACTCATGGAAGCCCCGGAGAAACCCCGGGCAAGGGAGGATACATATGACACCTTTAAAATGGTTCTACAGTTTTCTGAAACGTTACCAGAAACTGATGATTGTGGGCCTGTTCCTGACCACAGTCATCGCGGCCCTGTCCATTGTCAACCCCTACATTTCCGGTATTATCGTTGACAATGTAATCCAGGCAGGAAATTACGACCTGCTGCCGAAGCTGATTGCATGCCTTCTGGGGGTCACGCTGCTGAACAGTGTTCTGCGTTTCCTGTATCAGCTGATCTTCGAGACGGCTTCCCAGGGCGTGCTGTACGACATGCGCAGCACCGTATACCGCAAGCTTCTGGAGGAGGATTTTGCCTTCTATAATAAGAAGCGTACCGGAGATCTGATGAGTCGTCAGACAGGAGACATGGAGGCCATCCGGCATTTCGTTGCCTATGACCTTTACGCGGTCTACCAGAATGTGCTGTTGTTCGGCTTCGCGCTGCTGATGATTTTCACGGTGAACACAAGGCTGGCGCTTTGTATGCTGGTGGTATTGCCCTTCACCGCATTCTCTACTTTTAAGCAATCCAAAGAAGTAAAGCCGGCTTTCCAGCGGAACCGCAACTGCTTCTCCTCGCTGAATGCCTTCGTCCAGGAGAATATCAGCGGCAACCGCGTGGTAAAAGCTTTCGCGAAGGAAGATTACGAGAAGGAAAAGTTCCAGATCGAGAACGACCGTTTTAAGGAAGCCCAGATCAAGGCTTCCCGGGTCTGGATGAAATACGTGCCGATATTCGAAATTCTCTCCTATGCGCTGACTATCGTTCTGATGCTTTATGGCGGATATATGGTGATTCTGGGAGAAATCACCATGGGCGACCTGGTAAAAGTCAACGGCTATCTGTGGATGCTGAATATGCCGCTGCGTATGGCCGGCTGGTGGGTAAACGATATTCAGAACTTCGTTACTTCCGTGGAGAAAATATACACTACCTACAGCGAGGAGCCCAGGGTGAGAACGCCCCGTTTCGCCTGGAATCACGGGGATTCCTATGGGTATCCTCATGATAAAATCCGGGGTGAGGTGGAATTCCGCAATGTGTCTTACCGGGCGGAGGACGAGGATGAGAGCGAGGCAGACATTATCAGAGATATTAATTTCAGGGTAAAGGCAGGCCAGACTGTGGGTATCATCGGTTCCACCGGTTCCGGGAAATCCACCCTGATGAACCTGCTCTGCCGGTTCTATGACGCCACCGCAGGCCAGGTGCTTGTGGACGGCACGGATGTGCGGGAGATGGATCTCTATAATCTCCGTGACAATATCGGTATGGCCATGCAGGACGTGTTCCTTTTTTCCGATACCATAGAGGGAAATATCGCTTACGGAAGACCGGACTGCAGCTTCGAGCAGGTGAAACGTGCCGCCATTATGGCGGATGCCAACCATTTCATCTCCGCTCTGCCTGACAAATATGATACCATCGTGGGAGAGCGTGGCGTGGGGCTGTCCGGCGGCCAGAAGCAGCGTATTTCCCTGGCCCGTGCCCTCCTGAAGGACCCCTCCATTCTGATTCTGGACGACACCACCTCCGCCGTGGATATGGAGACGGAAAGTTATATCCAGAAGCAGCTTAAGAGCATCAAAAAGGATTGTACCGTATTTATCATCGCTTACCGCATCTCTTCCATCAGAGATGCCGACCAGATTCTGGTCATGGATGGCGGACGTATCATCGAACACGGGACCCACGACGAACTGGTGGCTGCGGACGGCTATTACGCAAAGGCTTTCCGCAATCAGTACGGCGAGATTCCCTATGAGCTGCTGAACGAGCAGAAAATGGTAGAGAGGAGGTAATAGAGCATGGCACGTAACAGATATGATATGGACGAAGTGCTGGAAGACAGCTTTGACATAGGTCAGCTGAAACGTCTGGCCGGCTATGTGTCCCCTTATAAAGGTAAGATGGCAGGCGTCATTTTCCTGATGCTCAGCGCATCGGCACTGACCATGATGGTCCCCATCTTTTTCCAGAGAATCATGGACATTTATATTCCTCAGAAGGACATGGGCAAAGTTGTGATGGTCAGCCTGCTGACCCTGGCTGTGGCCAGCTATTCCGCCATTGCAATGCGCTTTAAAATCAAGACAATGAGCGTCATCGGACAGAGCATTATCCATGCCATCCGCACCGATATTTTCAATCATCTGCAGGAATTGCCCTTTTCCTACTATGATGACCGCCCGCACGGCAAGATTCAGGTGCGTGTGGTGAATTACGTCAACAGCTTAAGCGACCTGCTGAGCAACGGTATCGTAAATACCGTCACAGATCTGTGCAATCTGTTCTTCATTATTATATTCATGCTCATCTGTGACACAAGGCTTACCCTGGTCTGTCTCTGCGGACTGCCGGTGCTGGCGCTGGTTGTGGTATTTATTAAAAGGAAGCAGCGCAAGGCCTGGCAGATTCAGTCCAACAAGCAGAGTAACCTGAATGCCTATATCGCAGAGAGCATCAACGGTATCCGGGTAACCCAGTCTTTTGTCCGGGAAAATGAGAACAATCAGATCTTCAACACCTTAAGCGGCAACTACCGCAAAGCCTGGATGAGGGCCATCAAGTTCAACTTTACCATGGGGCCCAGCGTGGATTTGATTTCCGCTATTACTACATCCTTTATCTATGTGCTGGGTATCCGCTGGATTCTGGCTCCGGATGCCACCCTGACCGTGGGTGTGCTGATTGCTTTCACCGCCTACATAGGACGTTTCTGGGCGCCCATCAATACCCTGGCCGGCTTCTACAACTCACTGCTGACCGCAATCTCCTATCTGGAGCGTATCTTCGAGACCATCGATGAGCCTGTTCTGGTAAAGGATGCGGAAGGCGCCTCCGAAATGCCGGCCGTAATCGGAGAAGTGCAGTTTAAAGATGTATGCTTCAGCTATGAAGAGGGCCACCGGATTCTGGACAACATCAACTTTACGGCAAAGCCGGGCCAGACTTACGCTTTCGTGGGACCCACAGGCGCCGGAAAGTCCACCATAGTCAATCTGATCTGCCGCTTTTACAATGTGGATTCCGGGCAGATTCTCATTGACGGTACCGACATCGCCAACGTGACCATTCATTCCCTGCGTACCCAGATGGGAATTATGATGCAGGACAGCTTCATCTTCTCAGGTACCATTATGGACAATATCCGTTATGGCAACAGAGAAGCCACCGACGACCAGGTCATCCGGGCCGCCAAAACCGTCTGCGCCCATGACTTCATCAGCCAGATGGAAAACGGCTATTACACCGAGGTGAACGAGCGTGGCAGCCGCCTGTCCGCAGGACAGCGCCAGCTGATCTCCTTCGCCAGGGCCCTGCTGGCCGACCCGAAGATCCTGATATTGGACGAAGCCACCTCCAGCATCGACACCGAGACGGAAATCCTTCTCCAGAAAGGCCTGAACGAGCTGCTGAAAGGCAGAACCTCCTTCATAATAGCCCACCGCCTCTCCACCATAAAAAATGCCGACTGCATCCTCTACGTGGACAAAGGCGGCATCCTGGAACGCGGCACCCACGAAGAACTGTTGGAGCAAAAAGGTGCTTACTACGAGCTGTATATATCACAATATGATTTTCTGGCATGAGCCATGCGCAGGAAAAAGGAGAACCAGCTGCCGGGAGTGCGCTCACGGGCAGCTGGTTTTTCTTTTTCCTGGAAAGAGTTCTGTAACCCTAAAAGTTACAGATAAATATTCCAATATCCCTTTCTGTCAGACCCCACTCTTTCTATAATGCCCTTTTCTCTTAAGTTTTTAAGCTTAATAGATACAGTTTTTCTGCTTATATCAAGCTTTTCCGCAAGTTCAGTAGTTTTATATTTTGAATTATCTTTTAATAATTCAATAATCCTTTTTTCTGTAACATCCGTAACCTTTTCTGAGACTTTTGTAACTTCGCTGTTTTTTCTATCGCTTGTCAGTGTTGCTCCCGCCGGTCGCATAGGCACGAACAACCTAAAAACATCGTCTTCCTCAAAATTTGGTTCTGCATCGGAATAAATTTTCGTGTATTTATACAAATTCCGAACACCAGAACCAAGTGAATCCGCATATCCAATGTTTACAAAAAATTTCGCTATTATGGGATTTTTCGGATAAGGAGTGAAATTCTCA
>JAAWLQ010000282.1 GCA_022797995.1 Lachnospiraceae bacterium | reverse complement strand
TGTACGGATTATATGAGGATACCCTTCCACTGTGCACTATGACACAGTGGGGCTGGCATACGAAGCCGGTAAATGAAGAACGTTACGAATATCTGCCGGAAGAGGTGGAGATGACGGCGTATCCGTTTCAGGACAGGACAGTACACTATGCGGTGGAGAAGAAAAAGGGGAATGAGGAAGTCTATGACTGGCTGCGCCAGAATCCACACAGACTGAATCTGGCCAGAATTGGACTGAAGAAGGACGGTGTGGAAATCGAACCGGAGCAGATAGGCGATATCTGTCAGGAGCTTCGGCTGTATGAAGGGATTCTGGACAGTCGATTTACACTGGAGGGGGAGTCCTGCCATGTGCTGACCGCCGCGGACGGAGAGACGGATACGCTTGCTTTTTGCCTGGAGTCCGGACTCTGGGAAAAGGGGCTGACGGTTGAGATCGCTTTTCCCTATGGCAGTCCTCTGATTTCCGCCTCTGACTGGGAGTCTGAAAACATGCATTTGACTGAGGTAGTCAGCGAAGACGGGCAAAAGCTGGTGCTGAAGCGGACGCTGGACAGGGATGTCTATTATGTGAAAATTTATATGGAAGGGTGCGGATGGGAACAATGTGACAGTCATGTCTTTCGCCTGATTCCGATGTCAGATAAGATGTCATTCAGCGTAAGCTTTGGGAAGACAGAGCAGAAAGCGCAGACGATGACTCCGGGAATCATACTGGAGAACAGCAGAAAACACTGGAAGCATTTCTGGGAAAGGGGAGGGGCAATAGATTTACACAGAAGCAAAGACCCCAGGGCCATGGAGCTGGAGCGCAGAATTGTGCTGTCCCAGTATCTGCTGGCGATCCAGTCCGCGGGAAATGTACCGCCCCAGGAGACGGGGCTCACCTGCAACAGCTGGTACGGGAAATTTCATCTGGAGATGTACCTGTGGCATGAGGCCTGGCTGCCTCTGTGGAACCACACGGAGCTTCTGGAGAGAAGTCTGACCTGGTATCAGGAGCATTTGCCCCAGGCCCGTCAGAATGCCGCTTGCAACGGATACAAAGGGGCGCGCTGGCCGAAAATGGTCGCAGAGGACGCTTTGGACAGTCCGTCCATCATTGCCGTATTGCTGGTGTGGCAGCAGCCACATATTATCTATATGCTGGAGCTGGCATATCACAGCGGCGGGGACAGAGCGTTTCTGGAAAAGTATTATGAGCTGGTGGAAGAAACCGCGGAATTTATGGCGGATTTTGCCGTATATAATGAAGAAAGAAAAGTATATGAACTGCTGGGGCCCCTGATACCGGTGCAGGAATGTCATGAGCCAATGGTGACAAGGAATCCTGCATTTGAGGTGGAATACTGGTGTCTGACGCTGAAGATTGCCGGGGAATGGGCGAAGCGGCTGGGCAGAGAAGTACCTGAAAAATGGCTGCAGGTGGCGGAGCATATGGCGCCAATGGCTGTGGGGGAGGGAAAATACCTGGCCCACGAGCAGTGCCCCGATACCTATACCGCATTTGCGGTGGACCATCCGTCCATGCTCTGTTCTTATGGGCTCATTGACAGCGGGCGTATCAGCCGGGAGATTATGGGAAATTCTCTGCGGGAAGTGGAGAAATGCTGGAATTATCCGTCCCTCTGGGGATGGGATTTCGCCGTAATGTGCATGACGGCTGTGCGCCTTGGAGAGCCGGAGCATGCGATAGAGCTGCTTTTGAAGGATACCGAGAAGAATTCCTATGTGACAAGCGGCAACAATTTCCAGAGAGGCAGGAGTGATCTGCCCCTGTATCTGCCGGGGAACGGTTCCCTTCTTCTGGCGGCTGCACTGATGACCGCCGGTTATCCGGGAAGCGGAGAGCTGCCGGGATTTCCCCGGAACGGACAGTGGGAAGTGGAATATGAAGGAATTCGGCCTTTCCCCTGCTGAGATGGCAACAATACCTGTTTGTGGCAATTCAGACAGGTCCCGGACCTGTTAGAACGGGGTAAATCAGATCTTTTTTTCCGGGTTCATGAGATCCAGGAAGAAGTAGGTGTAGGTCATCTGCATATAGGGCAGCAGCCATAGAAAACCGATGCCGAAGCTCAGAATGCATAAAAACATCAGGGGAAGGAAGCTCATTTCCAGTCCAAACAGCCTTCCCCTCTGACCCTTCATGATATGCCAGCATCGGCTCAGAATTTCTCTTCCCGTATTCCCGGGGAAATCAAGGGCCAGGTAAAAGGACATGGCAATTCCCAGAGAGACAGGAACATAGATACATAACCCGACTACCATGGCGGCCAGTGCATACAGCAGCCACCTGTCCTCCCGGGTGCGCAGATAATTTGCGCACAGATACTGGAAAGGGCCCAGGCACAGAGTCTGACAGAGTACCACTGCGCCGGAGATGAGCAGAATTTTTTTGGAGTCCGTTTTGTAACCATAGAACAGATCCTTAACCAGGAAAGGCTCTCCGCAGGCGACTTTCAGAAAATAAAAGGCAATTCCCGCATTCATGACACCGAGAACGATATCCGCGGCCAGCAGCAGAATGTCGAACACAAAGGACATTCCCCTGGCAGCGGAGGCAGAGCCGGTCAGAGAGTAGACACTGTTCACGGTATTGCTGCCAACGGAATTGATCAGCAGATGTACAACACCTGTAATCAGCATATTTAACAGGAAGAGGCGGATGGTAACGCCGTACTTGCCTTCCAGCTTGTCTTTTGCCGTGTTTTTCAGTTGAAAAAGCTTTCTGTGCTGTCTCATAAGTTATAAAATTCTCCTCTATACTTACTGTGAAAGTCATCAAATTTGCCTCTGCGGCTCTGCGCAGTCGAAAAGAGCCGTCTTGCTCATTTGGCAAGACAAACAGAAAGTCCCTATACCGCATAATCCAGATTCATGCCTGCATATCTGATATTATCCGCATTTTTTAAATCCTGCTGATAGGGATTGTCTTCATTATAATACTTTATCTGGGTGCGCGTGGTGCCGCCGGCCACATAAGACCGTCCGCACTCCGGACAGATTTCCGTGCGGATTGACACTGCGGCGGAGATTACCTTGCCGTTCTTCTCAGCAGCCTTTTTGTAAGCGTTGGATACATGCTCCTGCTCGTGGGCGCGCACTGCGGAAGCCGCCTGTTCGGGAGAGACATACTGAGCACTTTTAAATGACACCATTTCGTTGGAGCCGTCCTTGTATTTGCGGTTCTTACAGGTCTGGCATTCTTCCTCGGGGTCCTGAATGCCCTTCCCTTTCCTGGCAGCGTCCCTGTCACCGGGAAGCTGTCTGCCCCTGACGGTGCTGCCGTCTTCGCCCGGGAAGCCGCCGGCAAATTCTGCCGATTTTTCTCTGCCCAAACCGGATCTGACATCGTTATAAAATGAACCATAGCCATTGGTAATCGGGGATAACATATCCTGTAACCTCCTGTAATCAGAAATTCATCTCAAAATAATATACCTGTCAGGGAAGTTATTCTTCAAAGGAATATCCGTAATACTCCTCCATAAGGTCCGTAAAAGGGATACCGTACATTCGCTCTGTCATGGTATTGATCTGATTCCGGAAGACTTCATCCTTCATGAGAGCCGGCAGCATTACCAGGGAATAAATCATCATAGCCACCGCGAAGAGCAGTCCGGCGGAGGAGAATACCAGCCCTGTGGCGCAGGTTCCGCTCATTTTCTTCCCCTTTCGGCGGGCGAGCATGGCAAAAAGAATACCCAGCGCCCCCAGAGGCAGAGACAGAACGATGGTACAGGAAGTGGTGATGGACAGCAGCCCGCATATGGCGGCGGCAATGGAAAAGGTCTGACCGTAAGGCCTGTGTGTGGGCTGATTATAATAGCTGCTGTTGGAAGCATTACTGTTCCACCGGTCCCACTGACCGTTTCCTCTGTTCTGATTGTTCCAGCCGTTCTGCTGATTGTCCATGGCGAGTGCTCCTTATCCAAATAATTCCTTCTTATTACATGTGCTCATTATAACAAGAATGGCAGATATTTTCCACTGTTTTTTGAAAAAGGCCGGCTTTCGCTCTGACTGTGGCGGCGCGACGTAACAGTACAGTGCCCTGTCTGAACTGTCACAGTGCAACAAAATAAGCCGCAACAAAATAAGGGGCCGGCGGACTTTCCCTCCTTGACATACCTGTATGGGGACTGTATCATGAAACAGGAAGTATCTGAAACGTGTACACAAGAGCAGGAAGAGTATGGAGGTATCAGCATGATCCAATTTGGAACCGGCGGCTGGAGGGCCGTCATCGGAGACGGATTCACGAAACAGAACATTCAGATTCTGGCCAGAGCCCTTTGCGGGAAAATGAAGGATGAGGGCGTGGCGGAGCGGGGAATCGTCATGGGCTATGACAGGCGTTTCCTGTCCAAGGAGGCCATGCAGTGGGCGGCCTGCGTCTTTGCGGCCCAGGGGGTACGGTCCTACTTGATCAATAAATCCTGTCCGACGCCACTGGTGATGTATTATGTGGAAAAACGGGGGTTCTCATATGGAATGATGATAACAGCCAGCCACAATCCGGCGATTTACAACGGAATTAAGGTGTTTACCGCCGGAGGAAGAGACGCAGATGAAATCCAGACCGGACAGATCGAAGAATATGCCGCCGGGGTGGAGCTTCCTGTGAAGGAGCTGGAATATGACAGCGCAAAGGAACAGGGGCTGATCCGGGAAATATACCCCCTGAATGAGTATCTGGATGATCTGATGGGAACCATCAATATGGAGGTGATCCGGGACAGTGCGCTCAGAGTGGTGCTGGATCCCATGTACGGGGTGTCCGAGACTTCCCTGCGCACGATTCTCCAGACGGCCCGCTGTGAGGTGGAGGTGATCCACGACCGACATGACACACTGTTCGGAGGCCGTCTGCCGGCGCCGTCCGCGGCCACGCTGCGCATGCTCCAGACCTGTGTGACGGACGGACATTACGATATCGGAATCGCCACGGACGGAGATGCGGACAGGCTTGGGATTATCGACGATACGGGACGTTTTCTCCATCCAAATGAGATCCTGGTGCTTTTGTATTATTATCTGAAAAAATATAAGAACTGGAACGGACCGGCAGTCCGCAATATCTGTACCACCCATGTGCTGGACCAGGTTGCGGAGGCTTTCGGCGAGAAATGTTATGAGGTTCCGGTGGGGTTTAAATATATTTCTGCGAAGATGAATGAAACCGATGCGGTTATCGGAGGAGAGTCCTCCGGCGGTCTTACCGTGAGGGGGCACATCAAGGGGAAGGATGGCATTTATGCGGCCATGCTGCTGGTGGAAATGATCGCAGTGTCCGGCAAGAAGCTTTCCCGGATCATTGCCGACGTGGAAGAGGAGTACGGCCTGATCGATATGGAGGAGAGAGATTATCATTTCAATCAGGAAAAGAAGCAGGAGATTCGTCATATTCTGCTGGAAGAGAAAAGGCTTCCGGAGCTTCCCTTTGAGATTGACCGGGTCAGTTATCTGGACGGCTCCAAGGTGTATTTTACAAACGGCGGCTGGGTTATAGCCCGCTTTTCCGGTACAGAGCCGCTGCTTCGCATTTTCTGCGAGATGCCCAGGCCCAGAGACGCGGCCAATATATGTGAGATCTATGAGCGTTTTCTGGGATTAAGCAGGTGAGCAGGTTAATAACAGTTCAGACAGGCCACTAAACTGTTACCGCAAATTTTCAATTGCGGGGCGATGAAAAGGATTCAGTTGCAGTTTCCGCCTTTTT
>JAAWLQ010000281.1 GCA_022797995.1 Lachnospiraceae bacterium | reverse complement strand
GATCAGCGGCGTGATGACTCCCTTTATCTTCTCCAGATACATATGTTCTCTCCTGTTTTGCAATTACTATTTTCAGCTCGTCAGAAAGAATCGCTATCCCTGCGATTCTTTCTGGCAAAAATCAGATTTTTAACTCCTATCAGATCTTCAACTTTTTTCGTCTTGCGTATTATGCCACTTTCTATTTTAGAAGCTTCCGATACACCCCCGCAATCTCCTCCTCGGAAAGAGCATGGGGATTCTGGTCCAACAGCCTTCTGACCTCCATGGCCTGCTTCGTGAGGAATTCCACGTCCTCTTTCCCGACGCCGTATTCCGTCAGGCTCTCCGGAATTCCCAGCCGTCTGCACAGCAGTTCCACATATTCCACAAAGCGCTCCGGCTTTTCCTCCCGGCTCCACTCTGCCCATGGTAGCATAAGATCCGCAAGCTGTCCATACTGCTCTCTACAGTAGGGAAGGTTGACCTTCAGCACCTCCGGAAGCAGAATCGCGTTGCTGACGCCATGGGGAATATGGTACTTTCCCCCAAGGGGATAGGACAGGGCGTGCACCGCCACCGTTCCGGAGGTGGAGAGGCACATCCCCGCTATAAAGGAGCCAAGCAGCATATTCTCTCTTGCCTCCCGGTCAGAGCCATCCTCACAGGCCCGCTCTATGTTGGCTGCAATCAGAGCCGCCGCATAGCCGGAGAGCATCCGGCTGAAGAGATTGGCCTTTTTCGACAGATAGGACTCTATGGCATGACAGAGGGCGTCCATGCCGGTGGAAGCCGTGAGACGCCGGGGAAGCCCCAGAGTGAGCGCCGGATCCAGCACACAGTAGGATGCCGTGAACTGCGGCGATACAAGCCCCACTTTCAGCTCCTGTTCAGGTATCAGAAAGATGGCATTAGGCGTGGCTTCCGCCCCTGTTCCCGCGGTAGTAGGCACCATGACTGTGGGCAGAGTCTTCTTCCGGATCAGGGAAGTGTCACAAAATCCGCTCTCCGCAAAGGCTGTGTTTGTAAGCGCCGCCGCAACTACCTTTGTCATGTCCATAATGCTGCCCCCGCCTACGGCAATCAGCAGATCCCCTTTCTTTTCCCTGACAGCATCATATACACTCCTGATGCTGTCCCGGGAAGGCTCGATGGGAAGCCCTGTGAGCGTACCCGCCAGGGAACCCCCCAGCTTCTCCTGCAGCCCCCGTACTTCGCTGCTCTCCTTCAGGGCATCGTCCAGCAGAAGCACCGCTCTCCCTGCGCCCTCCCGCTCCAGAATACCCGGTATCTCCAAAAGGCTTCCAAAGCCCGCGTACAGCGCCCCCGGAAATACTGCCTGATATGCTTTTCTATTCATCTCCATAATAATTCATGTCCTTCTTTCTGTTCCATTCACATCCGGAAATTGATTTCTACCTCTGTTTTATGATCATGTTTTATAATCATGTTTTAATATCCCGCAAGCCTGCGAAAAAGCATTACTATATCTGACACTGTGTCTCTTTCATGTGACACCCCCGGTTCAGTTTCACTCAGTACTGCCGGAAAATATTCCATAATCGTTATATTTTCAGAAACGTCCCCTGTTCCAAACCGGTCTCCGCACACAGAACACCATCCACAAACACCTGCAGAGCCTTCTCCGGCCGGTCCGATTTCTCATAAGACAGGGACAGCTCATGTCCCCGCACCTTCAGCCCCTTCAGACTCCACCGTTTCAGATGTGTATTCAGAGGTGCGATCCGTACGCCGTCCTCTTCCACATTCACCCCCGCCACAAAGCGGATCACAATATCCAGCCAGAAGGAGTGATTGTAGTCCGCCTCATCGCTGAGCCGCTCTCCTGTGACGGGATTGTAGTGTTCCACCAGATAGGGCCGGTGGCGGTCCCCGTCCCGGAAATGCTGCAGAGTATACTCCCGCAGAACTTCGTCAAAATCTCCGTCCAGGCGATGATTTTCGGCAAGGCTTTCCATTCCAAGGGCCTCCAGCGCAATCCCCGTGGTATAAGGCCAGGAGGGGCCGCACCAGACGCATCCGTCCCTGCCCTTGAAGTAATTCCCCTTCCAGCCCCCGGCCGGTGAAAAGACCGGACAGTCCTTTGACACGGAAGAAAAGCCGGAGCCCGTATGAAATGCCTCCGGATCCGTCAGCGGCAGAATCCCGGCTCTGTGTTCCTCTCCCGTGATTCCGGCCCAGAAGGGATAGATACCCACGATATTTCGCACCATGGCTTTCTCGTCTGTTTCATAATGAAGATCATAGAAAAATCCTGTGGCGGGATCCCACATTTTCTCCAGAATATCCGCTTTCACCTTCTCCGCTTTTTCCGCGTATCTCTTCTGCTCCTTCCCCTTAAGCACACCCAGAATAGAGGCATATGCTTTCAGATTCAGATAATGATATACGCTTCTGTCTACCCGCTTTAAAGGGGTGAAATACTGCCTGTCCTTCGGGTTGTCCGGATAGCGTCCCAGTTCCAGATAGCCTCTGAAATACCAGTAGCTGGGCTGATATTCCTTTCCTGTCAGAGAATGGGTATACTCCGTGAGCAGGCCGTCCGTGGCATTGCCGTATGCCTTTTCATGGCCGTCAAGATAGCGTTCCATGGCGGGCTGCAGCTCTTCCAGAAGCGCCCTGTCCCCGCTCACCAGGTAGTAAAGCCATATGGCGTGAATCATATAGTTGGCATAGGATTTCTGCTCTCCCTCCACATAGGCGCTTAAGATCAGGCCGTCCTCATTCTGAGCCGCAAAGGCGGAGCGTATGATTTCCCGGGTAAGTCTGTAATCCGGATGCCACTTCAGATCCGTGACCTGCAGAGGTGTGGACAGCGGGATCAGCTTACTGAACTCCCATCCGGCGGGAGACAGAGGCTCTTTTGTCATGCGGTGATCTCTGCCCTCGTACATAACCGTCTCCCGGAACCGCCCAATCCCGGGACGGCACATGCTGTTCTTCAGAATATACCAGCGATACTTCCAACAGGCGTTCATCCTGGGGTCGTCGCACCCAAACGTCGGTGCCTCCCGGTAAAAGCTTTCGTTTTCGGCAATCAGCCGCTCCCAGAAGGCCTTTCCATCCCTTTTCGCTTTCCTCACATAAGCCAGCGCCCTCCGGGCCAGCTCCGCCATGTCCTCTTTGGGTCTCCCGGAGGAATCCAATTCTTCACCGGCTAAATTCCCCACCGCGCAGGCCACATAAAACTCTGCGCTCTCTCCCGGCTCAAGCACAAAACATTCCCCGGGCAGGCTCCAGAAAACGGCGATCCCAATCCGGATACCAAAGCGCAGGACGCCGCTCTCCCGGCACAATCCCGAGAAAATAGTGTTTTCTCCGCTTCCAGCCTCGGTCCGGCTTTCAGCATCAACTCCGCTTCCCGTACACGCCACAAACCCTGCAGGCTGCGAGCGCAGCACGATCTTCTGGCTTTTATCGGAGCGGTTTTCCCACTGTATCAGGGAAAAGGCCACATCCTCCTTCACGATCGTCTTATATTCCCGGATACACATTTCCTCATTTTCCCAGACAGCCGTATTCTTCACAGGATACCAGATCACCTCCGGGTCTTCCGGAAGGGGTACCCCTTCCGCTTCTACCCTGAATAACTCCGTCACATTCATCTTGTGGATAAAATCAATACAGCCCTGAAAGCCGGGCACAGGCTTCAGCACATCCACTGCCAGCCGGTCCCCGCAGGGACCGAATAAAAGTGCCCCTTCTCTGGTGCGCAGACACCGTTTCTCATAGTACAGCTCTTCCTCAGGCCCGCTGTTTCTCTGCTCCTTCATTCTGTCTCCCCGCTTTCTCATTTCGTTATCCCGCAGTAATCCTGCCGGCTCATAGCTATCTTTTGCTATCATCTCATTTTTCCAACAGCGAATAGTCCTCCGTGAACTTACCGTCCGTAAATATATGAGAAGCCGCCACCTTGCCTTCCCGGTCATACAGAAACGCTTCCCCGGAAGCGTGCCGGTTGCGGAAGACCGCACGGGTCTTCACCCTGTCGCCGTCCGGCCAGAAGGTCTCGTATACCTCCACAGGAACGCCATCCTCCTCGGAGCAGTGAAACCGCTTCCAGGGTGTGCCGTCCGGATGATAACAGGTATTTATCCCCACTCTTTTGCCCAGAGCATACTCCGACTCCGTACAGACTCTGCCGTCCGGATAATAAAAGGTTTCCGGCCCGTCCAGCAGGAACCGCCCGTCGTCGGCTATCCCGCCAAAGTAAAGGCATTTCAGGGTACCGTCCGGGTAATACTCCCTGTATTCCCTTTTCTCTGTCACCAGCTTCGTTGCAGACGAGCGCATCAGCACTTCATCCCCCGGATCCTCCGTTTCCTCCGAAAGAAGCCAGGCCTCATTAAAGGTCAGATGCAGCAGCGGCTGTACATTGCTGCACACCACATGGATCAGTCCGTCCGGGCTCTGCCTCATGACACTGTAGCCAACGGTGGAAGCGCCTCCGAACTCATGAGGTGTCTTCTTCCGCTTCTGTGCGCCCCACAGCTGCTTAAAATGCCAGGTTTCCCCGTCATCCTCCGACCAGGCCACATAGCTTCCCGCCCTGTCCGCCAGGGCGGCAGGCTTCAGGTTCTTCTTGGTCTGCCAGTCTCCGCACACCACGAGCCTCCCTGACGCAAGCCGCAGAATGCAGGGCCTCTGTCCGGAATTCATGGCGGGGAAACAGGTCCTGTATACCTGATAGGAATCTCCTCCGTCCTCCGTCACTGCCGCAGGCATATAACCCTCTATGTCCGTATTCTTACCGCCCAGGGCCAGTACCTTTCCGTCCTTTAATTCTACCGCGGTAGTATGACGCCCCGCAGTTTTCCCTATCGGATTCTCCCAGGTGCGCATACTGTCCTTCGACCGCCAGAGCACCGACGCGGATCCCAGATGCTGTACGCCCGTGTCATCTGTCTCCCTGCGGAAATCCGAATCCGAGACCAGATAGAAGGTCCCGTCGGAGGCCTCCACACAGCTGTTCACCGGCTGTGAACAGAGATTGTCCACATGATTGGTAAAAAGCGGAAACCTGACCTCGCTCCAGGTCTCCCCGTTATCGTGGGATTCCACATACTGGAAAGGATAGGCGTCTTTCAGCCGGGGCCATCCCCAGAAATGATAAATTGTACCATCCGCTCCTGTGTAAAGCATGGGAGCATGATCGTTGACTCCCACCGGATTTAAGAACAGATCCGGATACTCCCACTGATCCGCTCCCACGCGAAATCTGCAGCCTACCAGCCCGGACTGCGCGTCATACTCATGATAAGTAGAATATACGGAATAGAGCAGATCCCCGTTGGGCGCTGCCGTAAAGCCGGGAGAATGGTGGTGATGACGGAAGGAAACGGGAAATCCCGCCGCACGGATCTCCTCCGCCGTACAGTTGTCCGGCGGAACCGGGAACAGGAAACGCTTCCGGTAGTAGGGTTTCTCACTGCAGGGCCCCGCACACCGGTACTCTTCCGTCTGCTGCCTGACACCCAGGCTTAAGAAAAGCGGAGAGGTTTTGCCACAGGGCTTCGGCTCCGGGCCACAGACCACCCGGAAGCCAATGGGATGTCTTCCGAAAGGATTTTCCGTATCCTCTTTTTTATGCCCGTAATCCGGCGGCAGAGCACAGCGGTACCAGGGATCCGTGGGGTACTGATTATACCTGTCCGGCCTGTCCAGAAAGCCGCCCCGCACACAGCGCAGCATTCCCTCTGTGGGACCTGCCGGATCCTTTTCCTTTAGCAGCCGGTGGAGCGCTT
>JAAWLQ010000280.1 GCA_022797995.1 Lachnospiraceae bacterium | reverse complement strand
GACAACTTTTTTCCCACTTGTTCTTTGCTCGCTGTCTTGCTTACAGCTAATCATAACATTAGAAATTATATCCTGCAATAAAAATTTATCAAAAAGAGCTGTTCCACATAGAACAGCCCTCAAATCATACGTCTACATTATTAAAGTTTTTCCAGAAGAACCACCTTTTTCTGATTAATGCCCTTGATCCGGTTCGCCACCAAAACCACCTTCCCTCAAAAACGGCATGAAAAAGGTCCGGACAAATCCGAGCCGCAGGCATAAAGAAAGCACCGACTATTTCTAACCGATGCCTGGTACTTTCTTTATATAAATTTTTATGGTTCTAATCTGAATGCTCTATCTATAAATTCTAAAATCGCATCATACATTTTCACTATATCCTTATAGTCCAAATAAAGTTGCTTATCTTCCTCTCTGTAATCAATTCCAAATTTTTCAAACTTCTCAAAATCTCTAACGAGTCTTCCGCCATTATGTACAACCATATTTCTCGCATCACGAATTACAGTTATATATTCCCATTGCCGATCTGCAGTAAATCCTTTGATTTCAACAACTTCCTTTAAATACTTTGCCGCCCGCTCAAGCCCACTTCCCTTAATATCCTTAAGTTCTTTGGTTAAATGCTTCATATTCATATGTACACGGCATAAAGTATTGACTGCCTCCTCTAAAATCGACACCATTGTTAATAAAAGGGAATACTGTGTATACATCCAAACTCGGCTTGTATGCAATGAACCACTTGTCATTGCCCATGACTCTGTAACAAAATCCCCTTGTTCCCTTGCTTCCGCTGCCATCTGGTGATATCCTTCCGCAATCATATCCAAAGCTATTTTATTATTTTCAATCACACTCCGAAATGGATATAGGTCACAATGTGCAATATATAGAGCCATTTCACCTGGCTTTTCCATATTATAAAATGACATATCTGGGAACTTAACATTGCTTTCAATACTATGAATATCCATCTTGTATCCTTTCGATTCTATCACTTTTTAATGAATAATCTGTATATCACTTGGTATACTTTCAAACGTAGAAGCAAGCACTGCATTTTTCATGGTAGGATATTTTTCAGCTTCATTAATTAAATCGCTTGGTTCCATCTTTCCTTTAACAAGTGCCGTCACTAAATCAACATAAAAACATACTTCATAATACGCTTCTGAATCAACTGCTCGTGCATGAATTAAATCTGTTTCAACAGACAATGGCGACAGTCCTTGAAGTTTTCTCTCCGTAAATACTCTATCCGCCACCTTATAAAAATCGCCATTTATATCGAAATAAACCAATGGAACCTCATATCTACTTGTTATAAGATCGTTATAAATATATGACATACCATCACCGCTAACTTTCACCTGTAATCCAGCATCCATACCGCTAGTTCTGGTACTCCCATTCATTTGTGCCCGCATTCCATTCCCCATGATCCAGATAATATCCCTCTGCGTATCCGACGGATTATAGTATTGAGAATATGCCTTTTTTGTGCTTTCGAGTCCCGTTCCCCACGCCTCAAATTTTTTTGCTGTTTCCATTCTAACTCTTTTTTTACTTGCAATACGAAGCCAATTCAAATTTATATCTTCGTTGTCCCTACATCTTCTTACAATTACAGCCTCAGCAATTTTGCCCATCATGCGCATTACTGTCCGCATAGTATCTATCTCTAACATTGTTTTTAACGAAAATTTATTGTCTTCATAACGTACATAACCTGCATCTTCTACTAAAATCCTAAATAGTTCTGGCCCGTAATACCCTTGCAATATTGTTAAATCTCTTTTTCCATGGATAAACTCTGTAAATGGTTGTGAACCGATTATCCGCCCTTCTCCATCTAAACACATAAGAGTCAACCTGAGATTATTTTTCCCGTATATTATTTCTGGCATATCCACCAGCTCCCCTTTTCAAAAATATATAGGAAAATACAGCCTTTTCCTATTAATAAGTATACCAGAAAAAGGCTGCCCCCACAATCCAAACACGCTCAAAAATTGTCGAAATCCACCTGCGTAGCCAATTCCACATATGCCTCCCGACACCCATGATTCCGGCTCTCCACATACATATCATTCACCATCCCGATAGTAAGCAGATTCAGATCCCGGATAGAAAGCCCCAGCGGCACGCACCGGAGCAGGAACAGCAGCGTTGTCATTGGCCGGTCTGTTGGGCGAAGTTTTTTAGCCTCCGCATTCGTCCTCACATTCAGCCCCCACAGCTCGATCAGCTTCGGCAGTACCTGGTAAATGGAAATGTCCCGAACTCATCCAGCCATTCCTCCGGCGTATCCGGAATCGCCCCGTCCGCGTGCTTCGCCATCACATAACAGCAAAAGCACAAAGCCTCCATCGTCATTTTTTATATCCCGTTTTGAATTATAAATAGCATTCAGACATTTTGCGATTCGCCTTACCTCTTCAATAACTTCTAACGGTATATTGTACCTTTCCCTTAATAGATACAGTTCCGTCACCTGCTTTTCATTCCATACTTTTGCTGTCATATCTTCAACGCCCTCCTTTATCAAATTTTTCACTCCTGCAATAGCGGTCATATCATCCCCTTACATTCATCCCACTGATACTCAGAACCTCCCTATTCCACAGCACGCAAAAAAATCCCCTGCTACTTTTTATATAAAGTAACAGGGGATTTCTCTTTATCAATACTTATACTTTATTGGATATTAGTAGTCCAATAAGTGTAAATAATCAAACTGCTATTGCCTCAGCATCCAGTGTACTACTTCTGAGCGATCGCCGCCTGTGCCGCCGCCAGCCGGGCAATGGGAACCCGGAAAGGCGAACAGGACACATAGTTCAGCCCGATCTTATGGCAGAATTCCACGGAAGCAGGATCTCCGCCATGCTCGCCGCAGATACCCACATGAAGGCTGGGATTCACCGGCTTGCCCAGCTTGATGGTCATCTCCATCAGCTTGCCAACGCCGTTCTGATCCAGCTTTGCAAAAGGATCATTCTCCAGAATCTTGGAATCGTAATACGCCGTCAGGAACTTCCCTGCGTCGTCACGGGAGAAGCCAAATGTCATCTGGGTCAGGTCATTGGTACCGAAGCAGAAGAAGTCAGCCTCCTCCGCAATCTCGTCCGCCAGCAGCGCGGCTCTTGGAATCTCAATCATGGTACCTACTTCATAGTCCAGCTTGATTCCGGAAGCAGCGATTTCCGCATCGGCGGTCTCAACCACAATCTTCTTTACGTATTTCAGTTCCTTAACGTCACAGATGAGAGGAATCATGATTTCAGGCTTTACGCTCCAGCCGCCATGCTCTTTCTGTACATTGATGGCCGCGCGGATAACCGCCCTGGTCTGCATCTTCGCAATTTCAGGATAGGTCACTGCAAGACGGCAGCCTCTGTGGCCCATCATGGGATTGAACTCATGGAGGCTTGCGATGATGGTCTTAATCTCCTCGACAGTCTTGCCCTGTGCCTCTGCCAGCTTCTCGATATCGGCTTCCTCGGTAGGAACGAACTCATGAAGAGGCGGGTCAAGGAAACGGATGGTAACCGGATATCCCTCCAGAGCCTCATAAAGCTTCTCGAAGTCGCTCTGCTGGTAAGGCAGAATCTTCTCCAGAGCAGCCTCTCTCTCCTCCACGGTGTCGGCACAGATCATCTCACGGAAGGCGGCAATTCTGTCTTCCTCGAAGAACATATGCTCCGTACGGCACAGGCCGATGCCCTCTGCTCCCAGCTCTCTTGCCTTCTTCGCGTCCGCGGGCGTATCCGCATTGGTTCTTACCTTTAATGTCCTGTATTTGTCAGCCCAGGCCATAACCCTGCCGAACTCACCGGCAATGGTAGCGTCCACAGTGGGGATTTGGCCGTCATAAATATTACCTGTGGTACCATCGATGGAGATGTAATCTCCCTCGTGATATTCTTTTCCTGCCAGGGTGAACTTCTTGTTCTCCTCATCCATGGCAATGTCGCCGCAGCCGGATACACAGCAGGTTCCCATACCGCGGGCAACCACCGCCGCATGAGAAGTCATGCCGCCGCGAACGGTCAGAATACCCTGAGCAGCCTTCATACCAGTGATATCCTCAGGAGAGGTCTCCAGACGGACCAGTACCACCTTCTCTCCTCTTGCGTGCCATTCCTCGGCATCTTCCGCGCTGAATACAATCTTACCGCAGGCGGCTCCCGGAGAAGCGCCCAGTCCCTTGCCGGCAGGGGTTGCAGCTTTCAGAGCCGCCGCGTCAAACTGGGGATGCAGCAGAGTGTCCAGGTTGCGGGGATCGATCATTGCCACCGCTTCCTGCTCGGAACGCATACCTTCATCCACCAGGTCACAGGCAATCTTCAGAGCCGCCTGTGCGGTTCTCTTGCCGTTTCTGGTCTGCAGCATGTACAGCTTGCCATGCTCCACGGTAAACTCCATATCCTGCATATCTCTGTAGTGGTTCTCCAGGGTGGCGCATACGTCCTTAAACTGCTCGAAAGCCTCGGGGAACTTGTCCGCCATCTCCGTAATCTTCATAGGGGTACGCACACCGGCAACCACGTCCTCGCCCTGTGCGTTCGTCAGGAACTCACCGAACAGTCCCTTCGCACCGGTAGCCGGGTCACGGGTAAATGCAACGCCGGTACCACAGTCGTCGCCCATATTGCCGAAAGCCATGGACTGCACGTTAACGGCGGTGCCCCAGGAATAAGGGATATCGTTGTCACGGCGATATACATTGGCACGAGGGTTGTCCCAGGAACGGAATACTGCCTTGATGGCGCCCATCAGCTGATCCTTCGGGTCGTCCGGGAAGTCCCTGCCGATCTTAGCCTTGTACTCGGCCTTGAACTGTCCTGCCAGCTCCTTCAGGTCATCGGCAGTCAGCTCCACATCCTGCTTTACTCCCTTCTTCGCCTTCATGGCGTCGATAAGCTGCTCGAAGTACTTCTTGCCCACTTCCATAACCACGTCGGAATACATCTGGATAAATCTTCTGTAGCAGTCCCATGCCCAGCGGGGATTGCCTGATTTCTCCGCGATGACATTTACCACATCCTCGTTCAGTCCCAGGTTCAGGATGGTATCCATCATACCCGGCATGGACGCTCTCGCACCGGAGCGAACCGATACCAGCAGCGGATTCTCCTTATCGCCGAACTTCTTGCCGGTGATCTCTTCCATTTTCACTATATACTCGTTAATCTGTGCCTGTATCTCATCGTTGATTTCTCTTCCGTCCTCATAGTACTGTGTACAGGCCTCCGTTGTAATCGTAAAGCCCTGAGGCACCGGAAGTCCCAGTCCGGTCATCTCCGCCAGGTTTGCACCTTTTCCACCCAGAAGTTCGCGCATATCGGCGTTCCCTTCCGTAAACAAGTACACCCATTTTCTCATCTTTTTTCTCCCTTTCTTTTTAGATTCTTAAGCGGCCTGAAACTGTCCGCTTTCTGACAAAAAAACAAATATCCGTCAGTCTTTTAATATTGTAACAATTTGCCAAAGGAATATCAACCCATATCTTGGTAATTCTTGACCGGGCTCTTTAATTTCGTGCAACCTGTCCATTTTTCGTCATTTACAGATGACATTCTGCACAACAGGAAATGACTTGTAAGCTCTTACATACGTTGCACTTACAAGCCCTTTTCGCCTTTGGTATCATGTCTTCAGGTTCGTAACAGTTCAGACAGGGCACTGAACTGTTACGCTGATGCACACATACAATAGAATGCAAGAAAAGCATTCTATTGTCAAGAAGCGCAAAGGAAATGC
>JAAWLQ010000279.1 GCA_022797995.1 Lachnospiraceae bacterium | reverse complement strand
GACATGATTGCCTCCGTGGGGATAGACAGGAGCAGGCTCTGTACTTACTGCTGGGACGGCACGGAAGACAGCGTGGAAGAGGCCGGACAGTGAAACAGACAGGGATTTTGCATGAAGGGAATTTGCATTTATCGTGCGGAGCGATTCAGGTAGTTAAGAGGTGTTGGACGTGTTAAGGATATGTTATGTGGTGGCGGTTTCATTTCCCTGTGTCGTTTATTATATTTTTAAAGCACATTTTATTGAACGGCACGGGGAGCGTTTTTCAGAGGAGCGCCGGTACAGGATGGCAAGAAGATGTATTTCCATCATGATGCGCAACGGGCGTATCAAAACGGAAAGCACCGGCCAGGAGCTTCTGCCGAAGGAGGGCGGCTATATCATGTACTCTAATCATCAGGGCAAATATGATACTCTGGGAATCATGTATTCTCATCCAATGCCCTGTACCGTGGTGATAGACGCTTATCGCTCGAAACTGCCCATTACGGATACGTTTATCGATCTGGTTCAGGGCTGCAGGCTGGACAAACGGGATATGAAGAAGCAGTTAAAGGCGATTCTGGAGATTGCGGAGGAAGTGAAGAAGGGAAGACGCTATATTATATTTCCGGAAGGCGGCTATGACAATAACAGGAACGAACTGCAGGATTTTATGGCAGGTTCCTTTAAGTGTGCGGTCAAGGCGAAAGCACCTGTGGTGCCCGTGGCCATCATTGATTCCTACAAGCCTTTTGGCGTCAATTCCCTGCGCAGGGTCAAAACGCAGGTGCATTTTCTGGAGCCTATTTATTATGAGGAATATGCGGGAATGCGGACGGTGGAAATCGCAAATCTGGTGAAATCCAGAATCGAAGCGGTCATCAGGGCGCAGACGAAAGAGAAGAGACTGGCAGACGCAGGATGAGGACGGGCAGGCAATTACAAAGAAAAACAGAAAACGAAAAATGGGAAAGAAAAAACGCCTTGCCGGAGTCCTGAGGACGCCGCAGGGCGTTTTCGATTCAGGTTTTATAAGGATTTCCCGGTCAGCATTTCGTAACCCTGCAGGTATTTTTCGATGGTTTTCTGTACCACCTCCTCGGGAAGAACCCAGTTGTGATCCGGATTCGCCTTCAGCCAGTCACGGGCGAACTGCTTGTCGAAGGAAGGCTGTCCGTGGCCCGGCTCATAGCCATCCGCAGGCCAGAAGCGGGAACTGTCAGGGGTCAGCATTTCATCCGCCAGGATAATGTTTCCCTCTTCGTCCAGACCGAATTCGAATTTCGTATCGGCGATAATAATGCCGCGTGTCAGCGCATAATCGGCGCACTTTTTGTAGAGCGCCAGAGAGTAGTCCCGAAGCTTCTCGGCGTATTCCTGTCCCTTTCCGGGGAAGCGTTTTTCCAGATAGTCCACGCTCTGTTCGAAGGAGATGTTCTCGTCGTGCTCTCCGATCTCAGCTTTGGTGGAGGGGGTATAGATGGGCTCAGGCAGTTTATCCGCTTCCTTTAAGCCTTCTGGCAGACGGATGCCGCAGACAGTGCCGTCCTTCTGATAGCTGGCCCATCCGCTTCCGGTGATGTAGCCGCGGACAATGCATTCCACGGGGAGAATATTCAGCTTCCGGCACAGCATGCTTTTCCCTTCAAACTCTTCCGTCTGGAAAAAGGCGGGCATGTCCTTCACGTCCACAGACAGCATATGGTTGGGCAGAATGTCCTTCGTCATGTCGAACCAGAATCTGGACATCTGGGTCAGCACGGTACCTTTTTTCTCCACTTTGTTGCCTAAAATCACATCGAAACAGCTGATTCTGTCGGTCGCAACCATAATCAGGCTGTCGCCGTTGTCGTAAATTTCTCTTACCTTGCCCTCTTTGACGGGCTTAAATTCCTGAATGCTCATTTGCAGTCTCCTTTTTCTGGATTTCTGTATGTGTCCGCGTCAGTCTGCCTGCGGAAGATAACGCTTTATCCGCAACGGCTCGGACAGATCGCCGAACGGTTGCTTTTACCTACATTATACCGAATTCCCTGTAATTGGCAAGCTGTTTTTGCATGAATGTCATTTCAGGACATCTTGTAATGAAGCCATTTCCCATTCACAAACCTTGTCGTAAATATAATTGCTCTGACAATCCAATCAGCAAACATTCCAATCCACACGCCCATAAGACCGAACTGAAACACTCTTACGAGAAAAATGCCAAGCGCCACGCGGCATCCCCACATAATACTGACAGAAGCTATCATGGAAAATTTTACATCGCCCGCTGCCCGAAGTCCATATGGGAGCCCAAATGCACTTACCCATATAAAAGGCTTTATAACTGTCATTGCAACAACTAACTCAAAGCACATTTGTGCAGCTTCAAGTTCCATGCCGGCAAGCCATGTTACCGGCTTTGTAATTGCCAGTACCAAAAGACAGGATACTAATGTCCCAATACCTGCAATGCCCATCAGCTTTATAATATAATACTTTGCTTCTTCTTTCCTATCTGCACCAATGCATTGACCAACTACCGTCATAAGGCCAATCCCCACGCTGTTGCCGAAAATACCGTTCACATTCTCAAAAATGTTTGTCATCGCCTGTGCCGACATGGCTATTGTTCCCATTGTGGAAACTGTGGACTGAACAGCTAACTTTCCAAACTGGAACATTCCATTTTCAATCCCCGATGGAACACCTATCGCCATTATTGCTAATATCAATGAAATATCGGGACGGATTTTTAAGTAGTCCCTTACCACAATTGTCTGTCCTGGTTTTCTCAGACAATAAAAAATCACGATTGCACAGAATACTCTTGATAAGAGCGTCGCAAATGCAGCCCCGGCAACACCCCACTTAAAACCATAGATAAATACTGCATTACCTATAACATTTATGACGTTGGAAACAATGGATACTTTCGTCGGGAGCTTTGAATTGCCCGATGCTCTGTAAAACGCAGCCCCGGCACTGAACAATGCTAAAAACGGATAAGAAATAACAGTTATCATAAAATAAACAAATGATTTTTCCATGACAGAATCATCAACTGTTCCGAATATCAGCCGTAATAGGCTCTTACCGCCTGAAATGCAAAACACTGCTATTGAGAGCGAAATGACAAACACTGTAAGAATAACCTGTCCTGCAGCCCTGTTGCTTTCTTTTTTATTCCCACTGCCGATATATTGCGAGCAAATGATTGTTGCTCCGGATGCCATTGCTGCAAATACCTGTATAACAAGGTTATTTATCGAGTCCACAAGCGACACCGCCGATATTGCTTCGCTTCCAACAGTCGAAACCATCATTGTATCCACCATGCCCATAAAAGAGTTCAAAAACTGCTCTATGACTATTGGCAGAAGCAGACAAAACAGTGTCCTGTTATCAAATAGCATATTTTTCCAATCTATCTGTTTTTTCTCATATAGCTTCATACGCATCATCTCTAAAAGTCTGTTATTCCCGTTGGTATATCATCATTTCTATGCCTGTACGTTTTATATATCGGCCGCTTAGTGCTGGTCATTAAGGATTTTTGCTATATCTGATTTGTCTGTCCTTCTGTGCATTGAACGTAACAGTTCAGTGCCCTGTCTGAACTGTCACCATTGAACAACTAATTTATGCGATAAATTGGAAAGCTGTGGAAATATCTGCAAGATTGTACTATAATAAATTCCTGAACAATCCGGTGGTGGAAGGAAGCGATGACGAGCTGTGGTCTGTGAGGAAAATGTTGCGTCGCTTTATATGGCATGACAGGATTCACGCCAGAGCCATGTATCGGATGGCTGTGAAAACCTTTGGAGCAGAGAAGATTGACAATCCTTTTTCTTTTATCCTTTAAGAGTTTTATGGAGTTTGGCCCGGAAGGGCAGAGAGGAACAGGAATGGAATATATCCGGTATTATGAGTCGCCGCTGGGGAGAATTTTGATGTCCTGCGACGGAAAAGGCCTGAGCGGACTGTGGTTTGTGGACCAGAAGTACTATGCGGCCACATTGTCAGAAAAGTATCAGGAAAAAAACACTGCGGTGTTCGACCGGGCCAGGGAATGGCTTGACATGTATTTTCAGGGGCAGGAGCCGGATTTTACGCCGCCTCTTACTTTGAATACTACCCCGTTTCGAAAAAGGGTCTGGGAGATTCTGCTGACCATCCCCTATGGACATACCATGACTTATGGGGAGATTGCAGGCAGGATTGCCGCGGAAAAGGGGCTCTCACACATGTCGGCTCAGGCGGTGGGCGGAGCCGTGGGACATAATGCCATCTCGCTGATCATTCCCTGCCACAGAGTGGTGGGGACAGACGGGAGCCTCACCGGTTATGCCGGGGGTATTGAACGGAAAAGGAAGCTGCTTACCCTGGAGCGGGCCGATATGTCTTCCTTTTTTGTCCCGAAGAAGGGGACGGCATTGTAGACAGGCTGCGCCAGAATGAGCCCGTTTGGCCATTTCCCACTCGGAGAATGGTGTAATACTGTGATATGCAGGTACAAAATATTTCGGCTTGTGGCAGTCGCAGACAGTAACGGCTGTATAACTGGAGAAGTAATAAAACACTGGGATCAAAGGAGAAAGCAGACATGGCGGCTGTCATGACAGAGGGACTGATTTACGAGATCCTGTCCGCGGTGGAGGAGATACCAGAGGGCAGGGTGGCCACATACGGGCAGATTGCCCGGCTGACCGGCAGGGACAACAACGCGAGACTCGTGGGAAAAGTGCTGAGCAGGGCGGAATATTACGGGAAATATCCCTGTCACCGGGTGGTGAACCATGCGGGGAGGCTGGCGCCCCATTTTTATGAGCAGCGCGGCCTGCTGGAGGCGGAGGGCGTAAAGTTCCGGGATGAAACTCACGTGGATATGAAGAAGTTTCAGTGGGATGAAACATAAAATGACGTATATTCAAACGTTTTTTTGGAATAACAGAGAATACGAATATAAAGGCTGAAAAAGGCCTTCTATGTAAATATAAGAAAGAGAGAGGTTACCTATGGAAAGAGAAAAACTGAAACAACTGCTGGATGACATGTCACTGCAGGAGAAAGTGGATCAGATGATGCAGCTTCTGGGTGCTTTTTATCAGATGGATGTGGATGCGGTGCTCACCGGCCCGGCGGCGCAGCTGGGGATCGGAGAGGAAGATGTGGATATGGCAGGTTCCGTTCTGGGAGTCTATGGGGCCGGGACGCTGATGAAGATTCAGAAAAGCTATATGGAGAAACAGCCTCATCATATCCCCATGCTGTTCATGCTGGATGTGATTCACGGCATGAAGACCATATTCCCCATGCCTCTGGCCATGGGAGCGTCCTTTGATCCGGAGCTGGCCGGACGGTGTGCGGAAGTCGCGGCAAGGGAAGCGGCCTGCACCGGTCTTCATGTGACCTTTTCACCTATGGTGGACCTGGTCAGAGACGCCAGGTGGGGACGTGTGATGGAGTCCACCGGAGAAGACCCTTATCTGAACAGCAGGATGGCTCAGGCGCAGGTAAAGGGCTTTCAGGGCGAAGACATGGGAGAAGAGGGCAGAGTATGCGCCTGCATCAAGCATTTTGCCGGATACGGCGGCGCCGTAGCCGGAAGGGATTACAGTGCGGCAGAGCTGACAGAGCGCACATTCAGACAGTACTATCTTCCGGCATACAGGGCGGGGGTGGAAGCCGGTGCCGGCATGGTGATGACATCCTTCAATACCGTTGACAATATACCGGCCAGTGTCAACAAATGGCTGATGCGGGATGTGCTTCGGGGCGAAATGGGTTTTGACGGAGTGCTGATTTC
>JAAWLQ010000278.1 GCA_022797995.1 Lachnospiraceae bacterium | reverse complement strand
CTGGGAGACGAGTTCGTGGTATCAAAGGGAATGGACGGCTGTCTGTTTGTGTATGCCAATGAGGACTGGAAGGTCTTCGAAGCAAAGCTGGCGTCACTGCCATTAATCAATCAGGAAGCGAGACAGTTCGCGAGGTTTTTCCTGTCGGGAGCGCAATATGTCACAGTGGACAAGCAGGGGCGCATCCTGATGCCTCAGGACCTCCGGGAATTTGCCGGTCTGGAGAAGGATGTGGTTCTGGCCGGAATGGGAGGGCGCATTGAGATATGGAGCCTTGAGAAGTGGAATGAGAACAGCAGTCAGGTGGACATCAATGCGATATCTCAGGGAATGCTTAACCTGGGACTGACCATTTAGAGGTAACAGGGAAAGGAGTGCCATAAGTGGAAAAGGAATATTCGGAATTCAGACACTATTCGGTGCTCCTGAAGGAAACCATAGAAGGACTTCGGATTAAGCCGGAGGGTATTTATGCGGACGGCACGCTGGGCGGAGGAGGACATGCCTTCCAGGTGTGCGGCAGACTCACCACAGGACATTTATACGGAACAGACCAGGATGAAGACGCCATCAAAGCGGCCGCCGGACGGCTGGCCGTATTCGGCGACAGAGTTACCATCATCCGGGATAATTATCGTAATCTGAAATCGGTGCTTCACGCCCGGGGTGTGGAGAAAGTGGATGGTATTCTCCTGGATCTGGGAGTATCCTCCTGGCAGTTCGACAATGGGGAAAGGGGATTTTCCTATCGTTATGACGCACCCCTTGACATGCGGATGGACTGCAGACAGCCGTTGAGCGCAAGGGATGTGGTGAACGGTTACACAGAGAGCGAACTGTACCGCATTATCAGAGATTACGGCGAGGAACGTTTTGCGAAAAATATTGCGAGGCACATCGTCAGAAAAAGGGCTGAAAAGCCTATTGAGACTACTTTTGAGCTGAATGAAGTCATCCGGGATGCCATTCCGGCGAAAATGCGCAGGGACGGACATCCTTCCAAAAGAACTTTTCAGGCAATTCGGATTGAGTGTAACGCCGAGCTGGAAGTGCTGGAGAATTCGCTGGATGAGTTTATTGACATGCTGAATCCGGGAGGCAGACTGTGTATTATCACATTTCACTCTCTGGAAGACCGCATAGTGAAGACAGCTTTCAGAAGAAATGAAGCGCCCTGTGTGTGCCCGCCTGATTTTCCGGTGTGTGTGTGCGGAAGGGTGTCAAAGGGAAACATTGTGACAAAGAAGCCCATTCTCCCCGGAGAAGAGGAGCTTGCGGAGAACAGCCGCTCTAAGAGTGCGAAGCTCAGAATTTTTCAGAAGAAAATGGAATGAAGCGGTTCTGAAATTAGACATGGAAAGCAGGGACATAAATGAGTCGAGACAGAAGGAATGACAATCGAACCGCATATGATAAAAGGAACGGAACCGCAGGCCGGCGCTCCGACAATATATACGTATATGGGAATACCGCACGCAGACTTGAAAACGAGCGGCAGGAAGAAGTACGGGTAAGGAAACCTCATAACGAAGTCCGTAAGAACAGGGACAAAGCCAGGCATATGAGTCTGGGATACGTGGTGTTCCTGACGGCGGCTCTCTGTGCGGCCGCATATATTCTGGTGAATTATGTTCAGCTCCAGGCAGAACTGACGAATCTGACAGAGGATGTGGCCAGTAAGCAAAGCAGACTGAATTATCTGAAGGTTTCCAACGACGAAGATTACAACCGGATTATCAGCGGCATTGACCTGGAGGAAATCAAGCGCATTGCCCTGGGAGAGCTGGGGATGATATACGCGCAGGAAGGCCAGATCGTCGAATACGAAAACGAGAGCAGAGACTATATGCGTCAGGTATCGGACGAAAATCAGTAGAGGTGCCATGTGAAAGCTGTCAACATGAAGAAATTTTCCATAAAAATGCAGAAAAAGCTTGTGGTGCTGTATGTGCTTGTACTTCTGGCATTTGCGGTGCTGAGCGGCCGTCTGCTGTGGATTGTGAGAGAAAACAATGCCAGGTACCAGAAGCAGGTGCTTTCTCAGCAGAGCTATACCACCACCGTTATTCCCTATCGACGGGGGAATATTGTGGACGCAAAAGGGACAAGGCTTGCCGCCAGCGAGAAGGTATACAATCTGATCATCGACGCCAAGGTAATGACGGCAAAAGTAAAGGACAAGGAGAAATACCTGGAACCAACACTGGCTGCATTGGACGAACACTTCGATCTGGATATGGGAGAGATACGGGAGTATGTCACAACACATAAGACCTCTTCCTGGTATGTGGCGCTGCGGCAGCTTACCTATGAACAGATCAGCGGTTTTCAGGAGGCACAGCTGGAAGAAGACTCCCTGATAAGAGGGGTCTGGTTCGAGGAAGAGTATAAGAGAATCTATCCTTACGGCTCTCTGGCGGCGGATGTAATCGGATTTTCCGACAGGGATAATGTGGGGAGATACGGGCTGGAAGAGTACTACAGTGATGTGCTGAACGGAATCAACGGCAGGGAATACGGTTATCTGAACGACGATCTGGCGCTGGAACGGACGGTGAAGTCCGCGGTTGACGGCTACAATATCCATTCCACCATCGATGCCAATGTACAGATGATTGTGGAGAAGTACCTGAAACAGTTTAACGAGGAAAATAAAGACGTGGCAAGACCGGGAAACGGCGCGGAAAATGTGGGCTGTGTCATGATGTGGGTGAACACCGGCGAGGTTCTGGCCATGGGCAGCTATCCGGGCTACGACCTGAATGATGTGAGGAATCCCCAGTGTCTGCTGGGGTCCAGAATGGTGGAGCAGGTCAAGAACGCGGCCGGTTATGACGAGATCAGGAAGACAGACACAGTGATCACAGAGGAGACCCTGGCGTCCATGGACGAAGACCAGCTGTATGTGAATCTGAATTACCTTTGGAAAAATTTCTGTATCACAGATACTTATGAGCCCGGTTCCACGGCAAAGCCCTTTACCGTGGCGGCCGCCCTGGAGGAGGGGGCCATCACGCCGGACATTAACCTGGAGTGTACCGGCGAGCTGGAGATAGGCGGTTACCATATCAAGTGTCATTCCGGCAAATGCGGATGGCTGACGCTGGAGCAGGCTGTGGCCAAATCCTGCAATGTGTCCATGATGAAGATTGCCCAGATGCTGGGGAATGAAGACTTCTGCAAGTTTCAGCAGGTATTTAACTTCGGGTTGAAGACCAATGTGGACCTGGCGGGAGAGGCCAGGACGGCCAGCCTGATTTACTCGCCGGATAAAATGGGTCCCACTGATCTGGCCACCAACAGTTTCGGACAGAATTTCAATGTGACTATGATTGAGATGATCAGCGCATTTTGCTCTCTGGTGAACGGAGGCTACTATTATGAGCCGCACATGGTGAATAAAATCACCAATGCCAGCGGCGCCACCGTACAGAATATTGAACCCAGAGTGCTGAAGCAGACAGTTTCAGAATCCACATCGGAGCTGATCAGACAGTACTGCAAGGCGGTGGTGGATTACGGCACAGGGAAGACGGTGAAGACCCCGGGTTATTCCGTCGGGGGGAAAACCGGTACGGCGGAGACCATTGACCCCAACACCCACAAGCGATCCGAGACCGAGTATGTGGTATCCTTTGTGGGCTGTGTGCCCGCGGAGGACCCACAGATTGCCATTTATGTGGTGGTGGACAGACTCAACGCAGAGAAACAGGACAATGCCAGAGTTGCCACAAAGCTGGCACGCAGCATTCTCATGGAAGTACTGCCGTATCTGAATATTTTTATGACGGAAGAGCTGACAGAGGCGGAGATTGCGGAGCTGAACGCGCTGCAGTTGGAGAATACCAATCAGTACACACAGACGCCGGAGGAAGAAGCTGTGGAAGGGGAGGGCGGATCCGGGAACGGCAATCCTCCGGAGGGAGGAGACCAGAATGGCGGGACGCCTGGAGACAATGTCGGAAACGGCGGAGATAACGGGTCACAGCCTCCCTGGATGGAATATCCCATTGATCCGGAGACAGGATATCGGGTAGACCCGGAGACGGGGAGACAGTATGACGCCCAGACGGGAATTCCCGTGGAGGGCGGAGAATCTGTGCCGAATCCGGATGTTCCGGTAAATCCCGCCCTGCCCTGAATCTCTGCAGTGCCGGGCTGTCAACAGCCGGCGGGAGGGCTCCGGATCTGATGTCACCGTTCACAGCAACGATTTGATTCATAACCATGTCATCGGCAGAATAAAGTATAGTAACATACTTTTACGAGGCTTTGTATGCTGACGGATGACAACAAAATATTCCACAGGAAAAAGATACTGGTGATCTTTCTGGCCTGTATCGGCATCTTTGTAATCCTGTTCGGACGGCTGGTGTATCTGTGTGTCTGGCGGGCGGATCATTACTCCAGGCTTGCCACGGATCTGCATGAGAGAGAACGCAGTATCAAGGCTGCCAGGGGACGTATACTTGACCGGAACGGAGTGGTGCTGGCGGACAACAGAACGGTCTGCACCGTATCCGTGATATACAATCAGATCGAAGAACCGGAAAAGGTCATCGAAATTCTCAGCAGAGAACTGGAACTGACAGAAGAGTATGTGAGAAAAAGAGTGGAAAAATATTCCTCCATGGAGCGTATTAAAAGCAATGTGGATAAAGCTCTGGGAGATAAGATACGGGAATATGATCTGGCCGGCGTGAAAGTGGATGAAGATTACAAGCGATACTATCCCTATGATGATCTGGCCAGCAAAGTACTTGGATTTACAGGCAGCGACAACCAGGGCATTATCGGCCTTGAGGTCATATATGACGAGTACATGGAGGGAAAGGCCGGAACGATTCTCACGGTGACGGACGCCAAGGGAATCGAAGTGGAATCGGCGGGCGAGAGACGCATCGAACCGGTGGCGGGCCTTGATCTGTGCATCAGCATGGATATGAATATTCAGTCCTATGCCACCCAGCTGGCCAGGCAGGCCCTGGCCACAAAGCAGGCGGACAGCGTGTCCATTCTGGTGATGAATCCTCAGAACGGTGAAATCTATGCCTGTGTCAATGTGCCGGAATTTGACCTGAACAATCCCTATGAGCTGCCGGAGGGAACGCCGGAGAATCTCACGGCGGAGGAAAGGCAGAACCTGTTAAACGGCATCTGGCGCAACGGCTGCATCAATGATACATACGAGCCGGGCTCGACATTTAAGATTATCACGGCGGCGGCAGGCCTGTCGGCGGGGGTGGTGACCACCGGGAGTACCTTCAGCTGTCCCGGATTTATCATTGTGGATGACAGGAAGATAAGGTGTCACAAGGTGGGGGGACATGGCAGTCAGGACTTTACCCACACTATGATGAATTCCTGCAATCCGGCTCTGATTACCGTGGGACTCCGGCTGGGGCTGGACAGCTACTATGCCTATTTTGAACAGTTCGGACTGAAGAAGAAAACGGGGATCGACCTGCCCGGGGAGGCAGGCACCATCATGCACCAAAAGGAAGACATGGGGAATGTGGAGCTTGCCACAGTGGCATTCGGCCAGTCCTTTCAGATTACGCCAATACAGCTTCTGACCACGGTTTCTTCCATTATCAACGGAGGGAACCGCATCACACCGCATTTTGCCGTGAAGACAATGGACGGGGAGGGAAATGTGGCGGATGTGTTCGAATATCCGGTGACCGCCGGAATTGTGTCGGAGGAGACCAGCGCCACAATGCGGGAAATCCTGGAGAAGGTGGTGTCGGAAGGAACCGGTAAAAACGGCAAAGTGGAAGGGTTCCGGGTAGGCGGCAAGACAGCCACCAGCCAGACGCTTCCCAGAGGCAGCGGACGCTATATCGCCTCTTT
>JAAWLQ010000277.1 GCA_022797995.1 Lachnospiraceae bacterium | reverse complement strand
GTCTCACCACGCCGGACTCTCTGAACAGGTTGCCCAGCATCAGCATACCGACCAGCGGAGCCGTGGTGGGAAGGATCAGACATACCACGATGGTTACGATGATGGGGAACAGAATCTTCTCCAGCTTGGATACGGGACGAAGCTGACCCATCTTGATCTTCCGCTCTGCTTCCGTAGTGAAAAGCTTCATAATAGGCGGCTGAATGATGGGCACCAGCGACATGTAGGAATAAGCCGCCACCGCAATGGGCCCCAGAATCGCCGTCTGTCCCAGCTTACTGGCCAGGAAGATGGAGGTAGGACCGTCCGCGCCGCCGATGATGGAGATAGCAGCAGCCGCCATATCGTTGAAGCCCAGGAAAATGGCTCCGAAATAAGCGGCGAAAATGCCGAACTGCGCCGCCGCACCCAGCAGAAAACTTCTGGGATTGGCAATCAACGGACCGAAGTCCGTCATGGCGCCCACGCCCATGAAAATCAGGGAGGGCAGGATCGCCCACTCGTCCAGTAAATAGAAGTAATACAGCAGGCCGCCCACACCGTTCGAGGCGTCCTCCGCATGAAGCATGATGTCGGGATAGATATTCACCAACAGCATACCGAAGGCTATGGGAGTCAGAAGCAAAGGCTCAAACTCATGCCGGATAGCCAGATAAAGGAAAAAGCATGCAACCGCTATCATCAGATAGTTTCCCCAGGTCAGGTTGAAAAACGCGGTCTGATGAATGAGGTTGTTCAGCGTAGAACCTATATAATCCATTTGTTGACCTCCTGTTGTTTTTCACGATAGAAAGTTCGCAAGGCTTTCTATTGTATATGATACCGCAAACGTGCAACGGCGGCAGTTAATTCAAAGTAGCCAATACCGCACCCGCTTCCACAGCGTCGCCCACTGCCACGTCAACACTTGCAACCGTACCGTCCTCGGGAGCCACAACAGGAATCTCCATCTTCATCGCCTCGATGATGACAACCGCATCACCCTTCTTCACGGCGTCTCCCACCTTCTTCTCCAGCTTGAATACCTTTCCTGCCGCTCCGGCCTCGATCTTGATGCTTCCTGCCGCTCCGGATGCCGCGGGAGCCTTTGCCGCTGCGGGCGCAGCCTTAGGGGCCGCCTTGGGAGCCGCGGGAGCCTTTGCCGCCACGGGAGCTCCGGATGTGCCTTCTTCCACTACTACATCATATACATTTCCGTTTACGGTAATTGTATAATTCTTCATTTCTATTTCCTCCTAAAATAATATCGCCTTTTTGCCTTATTTCAATCCATTGTTCCGTACCGTCGAACCTGTTCCTCCGCCGATACTGTATAGTCTGTTTCTGATTGTATCTTCTTTACAATTCTATTGTTGAGGAGCAACTTTAATATGCCTGACGTCTCCTCACGGAACGCACCACAAGTCCGTCCGTGGAAGCCGCTCCCTCGCTGGCTGCAATGGCCGCCGCAATCACGGCTACCAGCTCCAGGTCGTCGGTCTCTTCCGCAACTGCTTCCTGCTCGGCAATCTGGGACACAGCGTTGTCTACTCCTGTTGCTTCCTTCGCA
This sequence comes from Lachnospiraceae bacterium, assembly GCA_022797995.1. GTDB lineage: Bacteria > Bacillota > Clostridia > Lachnospirales > Lachnospiraceae > Acetatifactor. The sequence continues at coordinate 4,312 of JAAWLQ010000277.1, read as the reverse complement.
GGCGCGGTTTTAGCGGCCTTGCCCTCCTGAACCTTTGAAATCAGCTTGAAGCAGGAGATAATTGCGCTGATCAGAATCAGCACTGCGAATACGGTTCCCATACCGATCAGCGTATTCAGAGCCGCTTTCCCCATCAGCTCGCCCACGGTGGATTTGGGATTCAGCGCCGCGGACTCCAGCTTCATAAACATATCGTTGGAGAAAATCACTTCTGCCGTGGCGTTCTTCTTCTCGCCTGTGACTTCCACTTCCACAACAAGCTGGTCACCTTTTACTTCCACGGTGCTTCCTGCCGTGCCCGTGATGGTTCCCACAGTATCTTTCGCGGAGTGAAAAGAGTTGATGGCAGAGACGAACGCATTGCCTTCCACGCTGATATTGTACTGATTATTCAGCAGATACTCGATCTCTTCCGGTGTATATTCGTCAAACGTCGAAGCCGCCTCGTCATCCATATACTGGGAAAACAGATAGAGAACCATCTCGTCCGCAAGCTGCTGTGCGTTACTCACCTTATACTGCTCATATTCCGTCAGCACTTCCTCGCTTCCGCAGGCGCTCAGTCCGAAGATACAGGGTATCATACACAGTAAAATCAAAAATTTCTTCATTTTATAATCACCCTTTCTATACTGTTCCGTGCTTTTTTACGGGACGATCGGCAAAGAGCATTTCAAAAGCGGCGATGACATATTTCCTGGTGTCGGCCGCCTCCACGATACTGTCCACATATCCTCTCCGGGCGGCGCTTCCCGCACTCAGCTGCAGTGCCTCATACTCTGCCGCCTTCTCATTGATGACATCCGCGCCCTGGCCGTCATACATAATCTTCGCGGCCAGCTTGCCTTCCATGGTGCCGATCTGTGCGTTCGGCCATGCGAAGGTCATGTCCGCGCCGATTGCCTTGGAATTCATGACCACGGCGGCGGTTCCCAGAGCCTTGCCCACAACCACATTCACCTTCGGAACGGTGGCGTTGGCGAAAGCATAGGTCAGACGGGCTGCCGCTTTGGCGATTCCCTTCTCGGAACACATGGTTGCCTTGTAGCCCTTTACATTGGTCAGGGTCAGCACGGGAATCTCAAATGCATCACAGAAATTCACGAAATCAGCCGCTTTCTCGCAGCCCTGCTTTGACAGAACCGCATCCAGCTTCTCCACAACCTGTCCCTCTTCGTCGCAGATCTCGCTGCGGTTCGCCACCGCACCTACCGTCACGCCGTCCAGCTTCAGGAATCCCACAACCATATCCTTTCCGTATCCGGCCTTCACCTCGAAGAAGTCATTGTTGTCAGCCAGAATGGAAAGTGCAACGGAAGTGTCGCCCGCACAGCCTGCCAGCTCTTCGTTCACACGGTTCAGATCGTCCGTGCACTCCACAATGTCGCTGCCCTCGCTGCTGTTGGAAGGCAGGAATGCGATCAGATCTCTGATTCTGGTCAGAATCGTCATCTCATCTGCCACCACGTCCACAATGCCGCTTTCCTCGGACTGGAACGCAGCCGCGGAAGAATCACATTTCGTAATCACATTTCCGTCCAGCGCATTGGGTGCGTTGACGAAAAGCTTACCGTTCTTCTCTTCCATAAAGGTAAAATCGGTCAGCGTGGGGAACAGGGCAAGTCCGCCTCCGCAGCTGCCCAGCACAGCGGTAATCTGGGGGATTACGCCGGAAGCCATAGTCTGCTTCATGTAGATGGCGCCGAATGCATTCAACGCATCCGCAGCCTCCTGCAGTCTCAGTCCCGCGGAATCGATCAGGCCGATTACGGGGGAGCCTGTCTTCATTGCCAGGTCATAGAGATTGGTAATCTTCCTTGCATGCATCTCGCCGACGGTTCCGTTCATCACGGAAGCATCCTGGCTGTACACATACACAGGCTTACCACCGATTACTCCATAGCCGGTAATACAACCGTCAGAAGGAGTGTCATTGGGTTTCATATTGAAATCGGTAGCTCTCGCAGTCACAAGTCCGCCAATTTCAACGAAACTGTTGTCATCGAGCAAAGCTGTAATTCTTTGGCTCGCTTTTGAAGTAGTACTCATGCTCTCAGTCCTCCATTTATAATAAATAAATACGAACAATTTAGTATCCGGGCGTTCATCTTAAAAACCCCATGGACCCCCATGATCATTGTCTGTATCAGTATAACACAAAAAATGCAACCCGCAAAGAACGAATTGCATTTTTTTGTATTTTTTCTGAATTTCCATGTAACAGTTCAGACAGGGCACTGAACTGTTACAATTCCATTTCCATTTTACTCGGGCTGCCTTACCCTCCGGGATACGGTATCACCGGCCCCATACTGTCCCGTATTACACATACACAATCTCCAGGTGTCCGAACACCACAGAACCTCCCACATACAGAACATTTTCCCCGTCCCGTACGGCTCTCCCGCTTTCATCCGTGGATGCGAAAATATTTTCCGTCTTTCTCTCCACCTTCCAGGAAGCCGGCACATAGAGGGTCACCTCGCCGAACACCAGGTCCACGGTGACGCTGGCGTTGTTACTCAGCAGGGTGGCATCCGTGAAATAGACCTCCATGGAACCGAATACATTGTCTATACCCACAAAGCTTACCACACCGGAGACGTATTTCACCGCGCTTCCGAAGACATTGTCAAAGGAAACCACGCCCCCGTTACTTTCATTGCAGTCCACAGTTCCTCCGCTTCTCCAGTGGCTTCTGTTCCCGATACGGGGGGGAAATTTTCTCCCATATTTAAACCCCGGAAACAGGAGGTCCAGACCTATGGTGCCCAAAAGCGCCGCGCCCAGCACCGGCCAGGGGGTGATGGCTTCCAGATGCAGCAGTTCGTCGTTGACAATCACCAGGAAAGCCAGTGAAAAAAGAATCGTGCCGAAGCTTCTCCTGAAAAGCCCCTTTATCAGAATCGCGGCCAACCCGATATTCAGCAGAATGGTTCCCAGGCTGATCCCCTCCAGGTATCCCATCTTGTTCACCAGCAGCACCACCGCTCCCAGTATCAGAATAATTCCCCAGAAAATACTGTTCTTACCTCTCATGATTTTACCTCTCTTTCCTTTCGCTCCAATCGTTTACAAACCCAGCTTCCTTACCTTCAGCCTCTCCGTCACAGCCTTGTAATAGGCTCTGGACAGCATTGCCTTTTTGTTGCTTCCCGTAAATTCCACCAGACTGGAGGCGGTCAGGTTCTTCGTCACAGACCAGACATAGTCCAGATTGGCTATGGTAGATTTCGAGATTCTCATAAAGTTTCCCGGCAGAAGTTCCTCCAGTTCATAGAGCTTATAATCGCAGATGAAAATCTTATCCGCCGTATGTGCGCGCAGTTCCCTTCCTTCTGTCTCAAAGAAATAAATCTCTCCCAGGGGAACAAAGAATTCCGTCCCGCCGATTTTCAGAGAAAGGCACCTTTTCCCGTTGCTCTGCTTCGATATGTAATTTTGAAGATCTGTGATGGAATCTGTCAGATTACCACAGCGGATAATCACTTCTTCCTCTTCCAGTCCTTCTTCAATCTCTATCCTTACCTTCATAACTGTTCCCCTGCTGTAACGGCAGCTACGCTTCTAACTTTAATTCCCGCTGTCTACGGCTGAATGAATATTTCTTTGAACACTTTTCAGTATACAGATAATTCTGCATCTGTAAACACTTTCTGCGCAAGAGGTTAATCTGAGTGTGTAAGAGGTAAAAAAGTGTCTTCGGCACCGTTCCCGTTGGCACCGTTCATTCCATAATGCTGTAGCTCATCCATTCATAAAGAAGCTTAGTCCCTTCGGTGATTTCCGGCGGCAGAAGTGCCCGGGCCACCAGCTTCAGCTCGTCGGATTCCACATCCGTACGCTTCAGATGTGCGTAATCTCCGTCTATCTCCATAACAATATACTCAAAGCGATTCATGCTCTCTTTCCTTTCCTGTTTTATATTGTATTCTCTCCTGGCAAGCTTTCGCCTGCTTCTGATATTCCTGGATCTCCGGTATCAAAAGGAGGCTTTCTGCTGTGAATTGCGCAAATCCATCCGAAGACTATTCACAGCCGGCTCTGCAACCAGTACCTCAAAAGCCCCCTGCCTCTGCCGGCGGTACCCGCCTCTCGCGGCACCGCCCACAGAATACAGGGGGCTTTCAAAACCAATCTCTATCTACTTCCTGATTTACATCATTCCGCCCATGCCGCCGGCACCTGCGGGCATTGCGGGGGTCTCTTCCTTGATGTTGGCCACGACACTCTCGGTGGTCAGCAGAGTGCTTGCAACGCTGGTGGCATTCTGCAGAGCGCTTCTTGTCACCTTGGCAGGATCCAGGATGCC
>JAAWLQ010000276.1 GCA_022797995.1 Lachnospiraceae bacterium | reverse complement strand
AACACTTTTTTATAGGCTTCCAGCGATATCTCCGGAGGCCAGAACTTGAACCCCGGCGCATTGGCATAGACCTTATCGGAGAAGGAGAGCACAACCGTCTGCCAGAAAGGATAGACGAAAATAAAAGTCAGAAGAAGCAGAATAATATAAGTGGCAATCTGTGGTTTCCTCTTTTTCTTACGCACTTTCACCATAATCCCTCCTCTCCGTCGCTGAGCCTTTTCACCGTCACATTGGACGCAATAACCAGGATAAAGCCAATCACATTCTGGAACAGTCCCGCCGCCGTTGCATAGCTGTAATTGGACTTCACAATTCCCTGTCTGTACGTATAGGTATCCAGAATATCACCCACGCTGTATACAACAGGTGAATACAGGTTGTATACCTGGTCAAAGCCGGCTGACATGATTTTGCCCACCTCAAGGATGAACAACGTAATAATCGTGGTTCTGATACAGGGAAGCGTGATATACCAGATCTGCTGCAGCTTCTTCGCTCCGTCAATGGCGGAAGCTTCATATAAATCCTGATCAATTCCCGTTATGGCCGCGATATAGACAATAGAACTCCAGCCACTGTTTTTCCAGATGGCGGACAGCACCAGAATGGGCTGAAACCATTTCGTCTCTGCCATAAAATAGACAGGATCTCCGCCCAGCTGCTCGATCAATGTGTTAATCGGTCCTCTCAGGCTTAAAATATCCGAGATAAAAGAAGCCGCAATAATCCAGGAAATAAAATGGGGCAGATAGGAAACTGTCTGAAATGTCTTCTTCACCCGCTCATTTCGAATCTCATTGATAAACAATGCCAGAATAATGGGAGCCGGGAAACTGAAAAGCAGTTTTTTCAGACTGATTACAATGGTATTGCGCAGTACTTCATAGAAGGAGGCCGCCTCGAAAAGCTGCCTGAAATATTTGAATCCCGCCCAGGGGCTCCCCATAATTCCGTCCAGGACCCTGAAGTCCTTGAAGGCCAGCGTGATTCCGTACATGGGGATATACTTAAAAATAACGATAAATGCCAGAAACGGCAGCAGCAACAGATAATAAGTCCGCATCTTTTTTATCATTTTCAGTTTCTGTCCCGGCGGCCCGGAAGTTTTTGCCGTTTTACCCATATATACACCCATACCCTTTCTCTGTAAAAATCAAGCAGAGCAGAACTGTCTTCCCCTGCTCCCGCGCCGGGCATCCGTCAGCACATGTTGACCTTTTTCCTCCGGGTGCCCTTGTGAACAATAGAATCCACGCTTCGCGAGGCTTCTATTGTCATGAATAAAAATCCTGCGCACGGATACACTTCGCTCCATGCGCAGGATGGCTCCGCAATCTGTATTCTTTACTTCAATGCCTCTTCATATTCGGCAATTACCTTATCCAGTCCCGCCTTATTCATGTCTGCAAGATACTGCTCCCAGTCGGCTTCCAGATCCTTGTCCCCCTTCAGCACGCCGTAGAAGAAATCTTCCTCCACCTTCTGGATTTCTCCCGTATAAGTATCATAAGCTTCATTGAAGACGGAAGCAAAATTATTGCCCTGATAAATGGTAGGCCATGCGCCTGATTTCGCAATATTTGCCTTATCCCGCTCAGACTGAGTCAGCTCTATCATGTACTGATCCGGCGCGCTCATTCCATAGAAGGTGTCGCCCAGTCCCCTGGCAGCCTGATCCTCCACACTCATTGTCACCTGAATCTGACCGCCGTCGCCCAGCGTATAGTCCACACCCTCCTCGCCGTAGATAATCTTCGTGGCCAGTTCATGGTCTGTGCACAGTCCTTCCATCATCTTCAGCACTGCGATAATCTGCTCATCCGTTGCATTTGCCGTAAAACAGATTGCCCTGTTGGCACTGGCATTGGGATACAGGGCAGATGCGTAAACTGTCCCGTCGCCGTAAGCAGTGGTCAGCGGCCCCATAACGTCTACCGTGCCCTCTCCAAAGACGTCCTCCACCATACCGATGATGCTGGAAGATCCTCTGTTGGAATAATACCAGGTCTGGGAGTCCACCATCACGCCGATGGTCCCGTTAGACCATTTTGTACGTACCTGATCACGCTTGTCGGTAATACACTCAGGATCTATAATTCCCTCATCATACCACTCCTTGATGACACCCAGCGCAGATTTATAGGCATCCTGAACCGATGTATAAATCACACTGCCATCTTCCTGCAGCTGATAGCTTCCCTTGCTGTTCTGGGACTGGGCAAATCCGAAAGCTCCGTATACCGGCCACAATCCCATCCAGTTGGTTCCAATGTCAATTCCATAGGTATCATCCTTCCCGTTTCCGTCCGGGTCCTCATAAGTGAATGCGTACAGCAGGTCATGCAGCTCATCCAGGGTCGTTGGCTCGCTCTTTCCTACCTTCTCCATCCAGTCCTTCCGATAAACCACAACGCTGGTAGACGTGGGTGCATTGGTGTTAAAAGGAATATAAAGGCATCTGCCATCTACCAGATGATCTCCCTTCTCGAAGAATTCTTCCCCCAGAAAATCAGTATAAAGCTGCATTCCGGTAGGATAATATTCATACAGCCACTCCTGCGGAATCTCACGAATCAGTCCCTGGTCATACATATATCTGAAATCCTTATGCAGATAAGAGGCATAGCAGGTGGCATTCAGAATATCTCCTGAAGAGACATAAGTATCTATATTTGCCGAAGATACATCCGTAATGGGTTCCAGATTTATGTGAAAGGTTTCTTCCAGCAGCTGCTCCGCCCAGGAATCCGGGGCCACGGTAATCTCAGAAGTATAATATCCCAGCCAGTTAATCGTCACATTCTCACCGGAAGCCTGATCTTCCAACGGAGTCTGAGAATCAGAAGCTTCCTGCCCCCCGAAACGCTTTGTACAGAACCTGCGGAAGAATCCTGGTTGCCTTCGTTTCCGCAACCGGCCAGCATTGTTGTCATCAGACTTATACACATCAATGTCGCCAATATTTTCTTTTTCATGTCTTTACCTCTCTTTCTTACAGTACAATTCTCAAACCCGCCCTGCCTGGTCCGCAGTGCGTTCCGCGCCGTCCCTGTCCGAAAGTCCGAGACAGCTCTCCCTTACAACTATTTCAGGCTGCACCAGGTAATAATCAAAGCTTCCTGTCATCTCACATTCTATCTTTTTCCGAAGCACTTCCGCTGCCGTCCTGCCCACTTCCTCCATCTGGTAAGAGATGGTTGTCAGCCCCGGTTTTACCATTTTCAGGCTTGCGTCGTCGTTGTAACCAATGATTCCGATATCTCCGGATACCTGCAGATCCGCATCCTCCACACACCGCATGGCCTCCAGCGCAATTACATCGCTGAAACAGAATACCGCATCCATAGGTACATCCGATTTCAAGATTCTGTCCAGCTGACTGCGGCAGTCTTCCAATGTGCCGTTGTCAAGCATCAAAATGCGCCTGTGATCCACTTCAATCCCTCTGCACTGCAGCGCGCTGATATACCCGTGGCATCTCTCGATGCTGGTACGATAACGCTGCTGCGCCAGATAAGCAATATTTCGATAGCCCTGATCAATCAGATGCAGTGTGGCAATATAGCCTCCGTAAAAGTCATTGGATTTTACCAGCGGCACGGAGATTCCTTCCACTTCCCGGTTGCAGAACACAAACGGAACCTTTGACTGCAGAAGACTCTGATACAGCCCTACATTTTCCAGCACGCTTTTTGCAATCACAGGTACGATTATGAAGCCGTCTGTTCCCGATACAATCAACCTCTTAATATACCTGTCCTGGTTTTCCGCGCTGTTCTCGGAATTACACAGAATGACATTCGTATTCCACTTCCTGGCTTCATTCTCCACACTGCTAGCAAGCTTCGCGTAAATGTCTTCTCTGATATCCGGCACAATCAGACACCAGTTCCTGGCATTTACCACCATGCCCTCCAGCTTGTGTGAAACATAAGTGCCGCTGCCAAAACGTGAAGACAGAATGCCCTCTTCCTCCAGCTCACGTATCGCCTTGTCAATGGTAACCCGCGAAGAATCCAGCTGTCTGCTGAGAATGCTTCTGGAGGGCAGCTTATCCCCGTCACTCATCTGGGCGATCAATTCTTTCAATGTCAGTTTTATCTCTTTATACCTTAGCATACCATCCACCAAAAAATTTTTTGATGGTTTCATTATAGCAAGCCATGGAAATTAATCAATATATTCAGCTGTTTTCAGGCAGGTTTTGCTGAATTTCAGGCAGATTATCCTTCTGTACAGCCTATATTTCCCAAATCCTGTATGGAATTGTCCCAAAAGTATATATTATTTCACAAACTGTCCTGTAGTCATTGCGGAATTATCCCGAACCGGGTATGAAAATCCCCGCGAACCATGACAGGAACTGTCACGGTTTGCGGGGTCTGATTTCCTGCAGGCGTCGGTGCATGCCTGCATATGGTTCAATGTATATTATTTCGTCTTCTTCTCTCAGCTGTTCTCCTGGATGGTCAGCATAAGCAGCTCCATAACCAGCTCAAAGTTCACATTGGAATCCAGACGCTTCTTCGCTGTGTCCAAAGCATGTATAATATTCTCGATTCCTTCATAGCTGCTGCGCTGAGCTGTCCGGCGCAACGCCTGAATCTCCTCCTTGAAAATCAGCTGATTCATGTCGCTGGTGGCCTTGAATAATAATGCATCCCTGTACCAGATAGCACAGATGTCCAGGTAGTCATTAATCTTCATCTTGTATTCCGTAATTTTCTTTACGGCTGTAATGATTTCATTCAGTTCCATGTCCTGTATGTATTTCAACAGCGACAGCGCTTCCGTCTTGATATTTTCAAAATCCTCGCTGGTGGCAAGCGCCTTTGCCTTTCCCACATTTCCTCTGGCGAAAGCCGCACAAACCTCCGCTTTATAGTCCGGTACCTGCAGCTGTGTACACAGATACTGCTTCACCAGGCTGTCCGACACAGGTTTCATATTCAGCACCACACAGCGGCTGAGTATGGTTGGCAGAAGTGCATTTACATTGGAAACCAGCAGAAGTATCACCACATATTCCGGCGGCTCCTCCAGCGTCTTCAAAAGTGCGTTCTGTGCCTGCACCGTCATTTTCTCCGCCTCGTTTATCAGATAAACCTTTCTGGGGCTGCTGTAGGGCTTAATGGCCACACTGCTGTTCACCTGCTCCCGAATGTCATCCACACTGATGGAATTCGGTTTCTCATGCACCACCCGAATGATATCCGGATGATTACCTGACAGAGCCTGCCTGCAGGAATGACACTCCTGACAGGGCTCCGTTCCTTCGCTTTCGCATTGCAGTGCCATGGAGAACACCCTGGCGATAAATTCCTTACCGGAAGATTTCTCCCCATTGATAATATACGCATGGGATACCTTACCTGTGGAAAGTGCGCTGCATAAATGCTCCTTTATCTGTTCCTGTCCGATAATATCCTGAAATCCCGCCATACTGCCACCAACCCCTCTTTTTGTATTTTACAAGCTCTCTTTGACATACCTGCCTGAACCCTGAATTTTTTATATCCGTTCCTTTTGACGCCCGTCTTCTCCCACACTGCTTCGACTTTTCCCGACCTTTTATGCCTCAGGTAAATATATCCAACAGCAACCCTCTGATTTCCCCTATCTTATTCAGAATCGCCAGATTATCCTTCTCATCCTTCATCAGTTCCTGCGCCAGCTGATCGAGGTTCTCATCAATCAGACGGATAATACCATACACCCGATGCCGCCCACGTCTGTCGAGAAAGTTCTCTCTGGAAAAAGAGTGGGAATGACTTACAACTTCATTCATAAATTCCTTCACCAGCCCCCGATAATGTCTCATATCCTTGACATCCCGACGTTTCGCCAGCCGCTCCCCCTGCATGGTAATCTCTTCCATAAGCGTCTGCAGCCT
>JAAWLQ010000275.1 GCA_022797995.1 Lachnospiraceae bacterium | reverse complement strand
GGCTGGTCTCACCGCCTTTTCTCCAGTTGCCCCGCACATAGCTGTGGGCCTGGTGCCAGTACCCCACATTTTCACTGGCCTGTATGGACACAACCTGCCCCACAGCCCCCTCTTCCAGCAACTTTTTCAGCTTCTGATAAAAAGGCGCATACCGCAGCACATGACAGACCGTCACGCTCCGTCCCAGGCTCTCCGCCTTCTCCAGCAGTTGCAGGCATTCCGCTCCGTCCGCGGACACCGGCTTCTCCAGCAGAAGGTCATACCCTTTCTCCAGCGCCAGACAGGCATGACGCACATGCTCCTGATCCTGGGTACAGATAAATGCCATGTCCGCCATTTTAGGCTGTGCAAACATCTCCTCCACCGTGGCAAAACAATGCTCCTCCGCAAGCCCGTACTCCCGCTTCATCTCCTGAAGGCGTTCCGGAATTCTGTCCGCCGCCGCCACAAGCTTCATCTGCTCCGGGAACCTTTTCGAGTAGGGCGCATAAGTGAGTCTCCCGCGCCCTCCCGCGCCTGCAATCACCACCGTTGTAACACCCATTATTCCTTCCTCTCTTTCCAGACGTCAAAGGATACCAGTTCCTCTATGGTCACGGGTCTGTGTTCTTTGATACTCTTGTTGGCGGCGATTCCGATGAGAATGGACATGGAGCCGTCTTTGGAACCTGCAAACTGTCCCAGAGGGTCGGCCAGATCGCCTCTGAAAAGCATTCTCAGCAGTCTCTCGTCTCCGCCGCCGTGACTTCCCGTCTCTTTCTTCAAATCATAAGTCATTGTGCCGCCTTTTCTGTCGAAAAGCTTAATATGGAAGCAATCGTCACAGGCCTGGGTTCCCGTGTCAAATTCACAGGCCTCCATTCTTCCCTTTGTACCGCTTATGGAAATCTTCCAGCCCTCATAGGGCGCATGTGCCACCAATGAATAGGACATGAATGCTCCCTGACGATATTTTACGGCCAGAGACATGGTGTCATAGATGTCAATCTCCTCCGCGAAGACACAACGGTCTCTGTAATATCCGTCCTCTGACTCACAGTCGTAGTACATGGCCTTCACCCAGGGCACCTGGCTGTCCTGATACACATACTCGCACTCTCCCGCGTACGGACAGGTACAGCACCTCTCTCCCCGCTTTTCCCCTGCGGCTCCGTAAAAGCGCAGGGCGCCGTTGGCGAAGACCTCCTCCGGCTCCTGGCCGATGAGCCAGTTTACGATATCAAAATGGTGGGTGGATTTATGTACCAGCAATCCGCCGCAGTTCTCCAGCTTTCTGTGCCATCTGCGGAAATAATCCGCTCCGTGAACCGTATCCAGCATCCACTCGAAATGCACGTTCAGCACTTCTCCCACCACACCCTGCACCAGCAGCTCCTTCATCCTGGTAAAAAGTGGCATGTAGCGGCAGTTGAAGGTCACCGTAATCCTGCGCCCGTTGCGCTCCTCCGCATCCAGGATGGCATTACAGCTGTCCGCATCCATGGTCATTGGCTTTTCGCAGATCACATCCACGCCCAGATCCAGAGCCTTCACCACATACTCGCTGTGAAAACGGTCCACCGTGGTGACAATGGCACAGTCCGGCCTGACCTCCTCCATCATCCTGTCAAAATCCGTATACACAGGCACATCATAGGGAATCAGACTTTCCACATACTCCGCCCGCTTCCGGTTCACATCCATGATGCCAGCCAGATGCGCCACATCCTGATATCTCTCCGCTATGGCCGAGGCGTACATCCAGTAGCCTCTCCCGCCGGAACCCACTAACACATATTCTTTCATTTTCGTCCTCCTGAATTTAGTTCCCATATTTATCCATTCAGCGCCCCAGCGCCTCCGCAAAAAAGGCTTCCGCCTGTCTGCCTCCGAAGGCGTGGCTTCCCTCGTGGATGTCCGTCCAGAGTCTGTCCGGCACTCCCGCGGCTTCATAGATTTCCTTTACATGAAGGTATCCCTTCCACATATCCTGAAAATAGAAGCAGGTATCCGCCGTTCCCATCTCCAGCATCAGATATCTGGGGGCAATCAGCCCGCCCACGTCATCCGTATCCATCCATTTGAAAATCTCCGGCAAAATCTGAGAGCCACAGAAATTCCCTCTGTGCACGCCGAAAGAGGCAAAGGGATTGATATAGGCAATCACGTCCGCCGCCCGGATTCTGGGCTCCACCGCCGACGTAAAGGCCGTTATGGTGCCGCCCTGGCTCATCCCCATCATGCCGATGCGTTCCGGGTCCACTTCCGGCCTGGTGCAGAGATAGTCCACACAGCACTTCATATCCCAGACATTCAACATCAGAGGATACAGGCCCATGATTCCGCCTTTCAGGAAGTTCACATTGCAGGTGTCTCTGCCCAGATAATCGTCCCCGTCCCGTCTCTCCCCGAAGCCTCTCAGATCCGGCATCAGAGTGAGGTATCCCTTCCTTGCCATCTGTGCGCCATAATCATAATTCATCAGATCGATGTCCGCCTGATGCTCCGGCGTGGACACCAGTCCCGCCACCGGATCCTTTCCAAAGCTGCCATGACCGTGCACACACAGAATGGCAGGCTGTGAACGGTCCTTTTTAAAATGCTTCGGAATCAGTACCTGACAGGGCACCGACATATAGTCCTCCGTGTCGAAGACAACCCTTTCCCGGATGAAATCCTTCTCTTCCACGGAATACTCCACTTCCGCCTCCAGCGGAACCTTCTCCGGGAACTTCCCCATCAGCTCCAGAAGCTTTGCCAGTGTCTCCTTCCGCCAGTCCGAAAAATCCATGCCACAGCACCCGAACCGCAGCGCCGGCAAAAGCTCCGCCGCCCTTCTGTCCCAATAAGCCTGCATGGAAAACTGCCTCCTGCTCATCTCCGCCACCTTTCTGCACCCCAAATCTATTTTCCTGAATCTGCCATACCCACTAAAACTTCCCACAGCAAACCAAACAGCCATTGCTCCAACCCGACAGAATCCGCCCCGCGGATTCTGTCAGGAGTGACATAGTTTTTCTTAGGCTGGGTACTTTCCAGCCTTAGAAAAACTTCACTCCTTGACGGCCCCAATCATCATCCCCTTGATAAAGTACTTCTGCAGGAATGGATACACGCACAGGATTGGCACCAGTGCCACCACAATCACCACATATTTCAGCTGCAGGCTGATCATGCTCATGGTAGCCGACCCGGCCACCTCTCCCGCCACACTTTCATTGTTAATCAAAATCTTCATCAGAAACACCTGCAACGGCTGCAGATCCTTGCGCCCCGGCAGATAAATCATGGCGTTGAAATAACTGTTCCACTGATGTACCGCATAATAGATAATCAGCACTGACATGATTGGCATGGACAGCGGAATGAAAATCTTGCGCAGAATGGTCCACTCTGTGGCGCCGTCAATCCTGGCCGATTCATACAGGCTGTCCGGAATGGTGGACAGGAAAGTCCTGGCCATAATAATATAATAAGCCGCAGCCCCGGCAGGCAGCACAATGGCCCAGCGGGTATTGTACAGTCCGATTCTGTTGATCAGCAGATACATGGGCACCAGTGTCCCAGAGAAGAACATGGACAACGTGAAGAAAAAGGACAGCTGTCTTCTCAGAAAGAACTGACGTCTTGACAGCGGGTATGCCGCCATCATGGTAAGGGTGGTGCTGATCGCGGTCCCCACCACGGTATACCATATGGTATTATAGTAGGAACGCCAGACCTCTCCGTTACGGAATACCATTTCATAGGCCTTCAGGGAAAATCCTTTTGGCAGCAGTGTCACCAGATTGGAGATAACCGCTTCCGGCGCACTGATGGACATGCTGAACACATAGATCAGCGGGTACAGCGTAATGCAGGCCGCAAGAAAGCAGAACACATAGTTGCATACTGTAAAAATTCTGTCCCCCGGAGACATCCTGTGGCGTCTTCTGCGGGTTTGCATGGTTTTCTTTTTTTCTGTCACCATAGAGACACCTCCGATACTTTTCTGCTCAGTTTATTGGCAAAAATCACCAGCACCAGGTTGATAGCCGAATTGAACAGTCCCACCGCCGAACCGAAGCTGTAATTTCCTTCCACAAGGCCGGTTCTGTATGTATAAGAAGAAATCACATCCGCCACGTCCAGAGTCACAGGGTTGTAGAGAAGGATAATCTTCTCATATCCCACGCTCATCAGCGTGCCGATCTGCATGATGAAGGTCACAATGATGGTGGGCAGGATGCAGGGAATGGATACATGAATCACCTGCTGTATCTTGCTTGCACCGTCCACCCTGGCCGCCTCGTACAGCTCCTGACTGACTCCCGTCAGCGCGGCAAGGTAAACGATGGCCGACCAGCCGAAGCCCTGCCAGATACCGCTGGCGATAAATACTGTCCTGAACCACTTCGGTTCCATGAGGAAATTAATGGGTTCTCCGCCAAATGCCTTGATCACGGAATTGATAATTCCGGAACTGGGTGATAGAAAGTTCACCAGCATACCGCAGATGATTACAGTGGAAATGAAGTAGGGTATGTAGCTCACCGCCTGCACGACTCTCTTGTATGCCCCATGCTTTAAATCATTTGTCATCAAAGCGAAGAGAATGGGAATAGGGAAGCCCCACAGAATGCTGAAAACGCTGATCAAAAGCGTATTTTTCAACACTCTCGTAAAATAAGGCGAGTTAAAAAACTGGATAAAATATCGGAAGCCCACCCAATCGCTTCCCATGATTCCCTTTACCGGAGAATACTTCTTAAAGGCAATGATATTCCCGTACATAGGATAATAGACAAATACCAGATAATGCACCACCACCGGCAATATAATGAGAAGTAGTGCCTTATCCCGTTTTACATTTTTTAAAAACCGTTTTCCCCCAGCCACCATTCTTTTCCCAAGGGGCTGCTTTTCTGTTTTCCGCACATTTCCTTTCAAAGATACCCTTCTCCTTTCTGTCGTCTGTATGGACGGATGACCACGTTGTATTCAGGACGCTGTCATACAGTCCCCTGGGTACTTCTCAAAAAAGAGCCGGCAGACAACGGCCGGCCCTTTTTCTTTTATTCATGATTACTGCTGAGAGGTCAGCCTGTCATACTGGGCCTGCTTTACAGCCAGTATCTTCTCCACGCCCAGCTCCTTTACATACTCCACATAGCTGTCCCATTCCTTTTCAATGTCCGCGGTACCCACGGTGAACTTGCCTGTCATCTCCCAGATGTAGGTGGCCAGGTCTCCGGAAAGTCCGCTGATGGATTCGCTCTCCTCCTCTGTGGCAGGCGGAAGGGTCATGCCTGCTACCATGTAAGGTCTGGTGGCGTCTGTCACATCGATGATCTTCTGCTGCAGTTCTTCCGGATAGCTGTACAGCATGGCCTGCTCACGTTTGTCAGACTTCAGATAGCACAGTCCCAGCTGGCAGCCGTAAGAGCTGAGAACCTCACTGGCAGAGAGCCCGTCGGGATTGGCGGTAACCTTCTCCGTGAAGCTGTAGGTGCCGTCATTTTCCTTCACATAGGTGTCGCCTTCAATGCCGAAGTTCATCAGTTCTTTGCCTTCTTCGCTCATCATATAGTCCATAAGCGCCACAGCCACATCGGGATGCTCACAGCTGCTGGTCACAACATATCCGTTTACGGTCATGTCGCCTACCACCTCTGTCATCTGTGCATAGGGTCCCTTAGGCGGCACTACGGGAATCAGCTCCGCACCTTCCACACCATTGGCCTCCAGAGCAGCCTCCAGGGTTGCGATACGGGAAGGATATGCGGTAAACGCGCCTACCTCGTTGCGGGATACTTTTTCGTACAGCTTGTTCTCATCACCCAGAGTCAGGAATTCTTCGTCCAGAAGCTTTTCCTCATAGAATGCGTTGAGCCAGGTGTAGAATTCCTTCGCCTCGTCGCTGATAAACTCATACTGCATC
>JAAWLQ010000274.1 GCA_022797995.1 Lachnospiraceae bacterium | reverse complement strand
ACTATACCATATCCTATTACAGATTGCAATAATTGTTTTTTCGTTTTAAATCCCTTTTTGGCGAAACGTGTATATAAAACCTGAATTTATAACAGAAAAATCGCAATGTGACATCAAACCACATTGCGATTTTTGATAATGGTAAATCAAATGCCTGCTATACGTAAAACAGGCAATCAGACACCACAAACACTCCGCTGGATTACTCAGGCAGACAAACCGTCCTCCCCGCCTGTAGCGATTTCTTTACATCAATCAGTCTCTGATTTTCCGAGCCGCGGAACGCCAGCCTTAAATTTTTCCTCTCTTCCATGAACTCCCCGTCCACAAGCACGTCGATACAATCCAGCAGCTCTCGGACGGTCCGGTCCGCCGCACAGTCCGAAGCCGCTTCGTCTCTGTCTGTCACACCGTCCACCGTTTCCGTGACTCCCTCCGCCGGGCTTTCCGTCCCTCCATAAGAGCCTTCCCCGGCCCAGACCAGCAGATCCTTCTCATAATCATACCCCGTATAGCACCAGATATCTTTCTGCGGATACTGCCTGCGCACTGCCTTCAACAGCGTCAGCACCGTCCCTCTGTTCTCAGGCTCCATGGGCTCTCCGCCCAACACGCTGAGTCCTCTGATGTAATCCGGCGCCAGAGCCCGCAGGATTTCCTCCTCCGTCTCCCGGGTATACTCCCTGCCATACCGGAAGTCCCAGGCCTCGCTGTTGAAGCACCCCCTGCACCGATGGGTACAGCCACTGACGAAAAGGGACACTCGAATCCCCGGGCCGTTGGCCACGTCCGTCTTCTTGATATTCGCATAATTCATAGATGCAGCACCCTCGATTTGATTTCCTTTGTCTTGCCGGTATTCCAGAAATTCTCTCCCAGATAACCGCAGGTCCGCCTTGTCACATTCATTTTGGAATGGTCCTTATTGTGACATTGAGGGCATTCCCACTCATTGTCCTCATTGATCTGAATCTCCCCGTCATAACCGCACACATGGCAGTAGTCTGACTTCGTGTTGAACTCGCCATACTGAATATTGTCATAGATAAAGCGGATCAGCTCCTCCACCGCCTCCACATTGTTCAGCAGGTTGGGAATCTCCACATAGGAGATGGCCCCGCCCAGAGACTTATTCTGGAACTCGCTCTCAAAGGTAAATTTCGTAAAGGCATCTATGGGCTCCCGCACATCCACGTGATAGGAATTGGTATAGTACCCCTTGTCCGTCACGTTGGGAATGTCTCCGTATTTTTCCCTGTCGATTCTGGCAAAACGGTAGCACAGTGTCTCCGCAGGGGTCCCGTACAGGCTGAACCCGATTCCGGTCTCCTCCCGCCATCTGGCCGCCGTCTCTTTCAGGTGGTCCATGACCCTCAGGGCAAATTCCTTCCCCTTCGGCTCCGTATGGCTGCAGCCCTTCATCAGCCAGGTCAGCTCATAGAGGCCGATATATCCCAAAGACATGGTGGAATAGCCGCCTTTCAGCAGCCTGTCAATCTTCTCACCTTTTTTCAGCCGGGCGATGGCGCCGTACTGCCAGTGGATGGGACTGACATCCGACAATGTCCCCAGAAGCGCCTTGTGCCTGCACATCAGCGCCTCTCTGCACAGCTCCAGCCGCTCGTCCAGCCGCTTCCAGAAAATGTCTTCATTTCCCTCCGACACAATGCCGATCTGCGGAAGGTTCAGGCTGACCACGCCCTGATTAAAACGGCCTTCCCATTTATAATTTCCCTCCTCATCCTTCCAGGGGGAGAGGAAGGAACGACAGCCCATGCAGGAAAATACATTACCCTCGTAATTCTCCCGCATCTTTTTGGCGGAAATGTAGTCAGGGTACATTCTCTTCGCCGAGCATTTCGCCGCAAGCCGGGTCACATAATCATACTTTCCACCTTTCAGGCAGTTATTTTCATCCAGCACATACACCAGCTTCGGGAAGGCCGGCGTCACATACACGCCCTTCTCATTTTTGGTACCCTGAATGCGCTGATTCAGAATCTCCACAATAATGCGCACTGTCTCTTCCACATACTCGTCCTCATCGTCTATATGGAGGAAAAGTGTCACAAAAGGAGACTGGCCGTTGGTGGTCATCAGGGTGTTAATCTGGTACTGTATGGTCTGCACGCCCGAGCGCAGTTCATCCTGCAGACGCAGTTCCACAATCCTGTCCCTCATGTCGCTGTCCAGCCCGTCACCGAACTCTTCCTCAAGCTGAGCCTGGAATTTCTCCCTGCTCTTGCGCAGATATTTGCCCAGATGCTTAATGTTCACAGACTGTCCGCCGTACTGATTGCTTGCCACCGCCGCGATGATCTGGGTGGTCACCGTACAGGCCACCTGGAAGCTTTTGGGGGACTCTATCATTTTCCCGTTGATGGAAGTCCCATTGTCCAGCATATCTTTAATATTAATCAGACAGCAGTTGAAAATGGGCTGAATAAAATAATCCGCATCATGAAAATGAAATACGCCGTTGTCATGGGCCAGAGAGAGATGCTCCGGCAGCAGCATCCGTCTGGTCACATCTCTGGATACCTCCCCTGCGATGTAATCCCGCTGGGTGGAGGCAAGACGGGTATTCTTGTTGGAGTTTTCTTCCGCAAGCTCCTTATTTTCATTGCGTATCAGTTTCAGGATAGACTCGTCTGTGGTATTGGACTTGCGCATCAGGCTTCTCTGATAACGGTACACAATATACTTTTTGGCCAGGACATATTTATTATTCTGCACCAGGTGCTGCTCGATGACATCCTGCACATGCTCCACAGCCTGCAGCTCCTTCCCCTCGTCCTTCACGGCCTCCAGGATTTCCTCCACAAGCACATCTCCGGCTCTGTCCTTCTCCTCCACCTCATTATTCGCTTTCTGAATGGCGGAGACAATCTTCTCCTCCTCATAGGCCACCACGCGCCCGTCCCGCTTCTGAATTTTCATATGCCCTAATCCTTTCTTCCCACAAAAAAGGCCGCTCCGCAAAGATCTACGGAGACGGCCCACTCAATATCTTGTGTCTGTTATGGTCTTCGCATCTATATCTTGTTTTCCATTATAATGGAGCGCAAGGTAAAATGCAAGAGGATTTTCCTATTCGTTACCTTTTACACTTCTGAACGATAGCGGCCAGTTCCTCCCAGTGATTTTCCATCTCTTCCACCAGCTTGAACTGGGTTCTGGCTCTGTCCAGATTGTGTCCTTCTCTGTGAATTTTGAAATAGCTGTCTCCTTCCAGGTGATCCGCCAGGAACCGCATTCCGCATTCCAGCGTCATCAGCTTTGCCCCCATTGGCAGCATTCTCACCTCTTCTTCCGTGAGACTGCCTCCGCAGCCCTCCAGATAACCCTTCGTAAACGCTTCGAACAGCTCCAGGTCCAGCCGCACCTTATTCAGGTCCTGCTCGTCCTCAGCCCCCGTGCTGGCCCCAAAGCGGATGGAGTCTCCGAAATCATAGAGAGAAAGTCCCGGCATCACAGTGTCCAGATCAATGACGCAGAGTACCTTTCCCGTCTCCCTGTCAAAAAGGACATTGTTCAGCTTGGTGTCATTGTGTGTCACCCGCAGAGGGAGCTTCCCCTCCCGCAGCAGATCGGTCAGCACCGACACGTCCTTTTCCCGGGAAAGAACGAAACGGATCTCCGCTTCGGCGCCGGCCGCCCTTCCCAGGCGGTCCTCCCCCACCGCTTTCTGAAAATTCTGAAAGCGCACCGGCGTATTGTGAAAGTCCGGAATGGTTTCCTGCAGCTGCTCCACGGGAAAAGCGGAAAGCATCTTCTGAAATTTGCCGAAGGCCACGCCGCTGTCATGGAAGTCCTCCGCTTTTTCCACCTTCTCCAGGCACAGGGTTCCCTCCACATACAGATACATTCTCCAGGAATCATGATCCGCGTCTTCATAGAAGGAATCGCCCTTTACAGTCCGAATCACATTCAGCGTCTCCCGGTCCGGGTCTCCGCCCTGGGCGATGATCACATCTCTCAGGTATTCCGTGACACGCACCACGTTCTCCATAAGCAGCCTGGGATTGTGGAATACATTCTGATTCATCCGCTGAAGAATATACCGCCGCTTTCTCCCCTGTTCCATGCCGAAGGTAAGCAAATAGGTATCGTTAATATGTCCGTTCCCGTAAGGCTGCTTCTCCAGCAGCTTCCCCTCCACGGCAAACTGTCTGATGATTTCTTCTGTTCCGCTCTGTTCCTGGTATTCCGTGCTCATTCTTTCTCCTTAACATCCAGCCATACAATTTCCATGGGCGCCATGTCGAGATGGGCTCTGATTTCTCCCTGCACATAGAGATCTGTCTGTCTGGGTTCTCTGGAATTGTTAATCACCGCAATTTTTCCGGTCTCTTCAAATACCGTAATCTCAGTATCCACATTGGAGACATAGAACTTCCGCATCTCCGCTTCCTGATGCGCCGCATAATAGATGGTCCGCAGCAGAAGTCTGCAGTTCTGGGGCGAGTAGGGAAGCCCTGCAAAGTACACGCTCCTGCCCTCTCCGTACTGATTCACCACAAGGCGGCTGTATTTTCCATCCATATTCAGAATCTGATAGTTCTCTCCCTGGGCATAGACACGGCTCTTTCCCTCTCCGAAATCGATCTCTCCTTCGATATCCTCCAGGATAAAATGCCTGCTGTCCATTTCATTGTACTTATCGGTACTCATGGAGAAGCCAAGCTCTCTGTCTACTCCCAGCACATCGCTGAGCTGGAAATACCGTCCCTGATACTGGCAGGCACTGGGCTCACCCACTCCGATAAAACCGCCTCCCTGGTCCACAAATCTGCGGATGGCACAGACCACTCTCTCATCCATCCAGTTCTCCGCGCCGCTCCAGGAAGTCCCCACGTCACCGGCGTTGATAATCACTTTGATCTCCGGGTCAATGCCCTCTCTGACTTCATCAAAGGTGATGAACTCCACATCAAAAGGCATTCCGCTCAGGCACTCGATCACTCCCACATAGGAGTAAATCTCTCTGTACCACAGTGCATGATGTACCTGATTGGCCATCCATCTTCTCAGATTTCCCCAGCAGTTCAGAATGCCCACCTTGAAAGGCGCCGTGTAGGCCTTTGTCCCCTGCATATTGGCATGAATCTGACGGAATTCATCCACCACCCGGCTTATCTGGTCAATAAAGCCCGGCCACTCGTCCGCCAGCTTCAGATATCCGCCGTATCCGATTCTGTCCAGAGGGGAACGCAGAATGGCCCTTCTTGCCTTCAGCCAGTTGTTCTGGGCTTCCCCTATGGGGTCCCCTCCCTCCGTGAATACATCCGGGAAAAAGTAAGGGAGAAGTCTCCCTTCCGTATACTTCACACCCTTTATATCTGAAATCATGCGAAGTGTGACACCGTCTCCCACAGAGCCCACCACGGCGTCCAGCCCAATGTTGGCGAAATACTTCCCAAAAGGCTCCGTGCCAATCCAGTGGTCTCCCAGGAACATCATGGCTTCCTTGCCGTACTCATGCACGATGTCCACAAGCTCCTTCGCCAGAGAGCTGACCTCCTGCTGCTGGAATTCGATGAAATCTCTGAATTCTCTGGAGGGCACACGGAAAATGGAGTTGTGATACCCCTGATCCACAATGTATTCCGGCCGGAACTTATAGCCTGCCCATTTCTCAAACTGCTCCAGAATATAAGGGCTGACGCTGGCGCTGTACCCGAACCATTCCACGAATTTCTCTCTCTTCTGATCATCGAAGGTCAGCGTAAACTGATGGAAAAAGGTGGTAAAGCGTACCACATTAACATCCGGGTTCTCCTGGCACCATTTCCTAAGCTTATTCTTCACATACTCTCTGGTCTTCGGCTGACGCACGTCATAGGTCAGCTGATGGGGCGCATCCTTCCAGTCGTTTGTGATAAAATTATACATATGCA
>JAAWLQ010000273.1 GCA_022797995.1 Lachnospiraceae bacterium | reverse complement strand
ACTGATCAGACATTTTTTTGAATCCACATTTTCCTGAAAATGTACAACAATTCAGACAGCAAATATACCCTAGACATTTCCGGTAAAAAAGGTTATAATATACGGTGTTGGAAAATTATGCAGACTTTTGGAAGCATTGATTTTGGTGGTGTCGGATGAAGAAGCGGAAAGGCGAAGACAGAATCGTGTATCAGTCCCTTGCGATGGTCACACAGTTTGGCCTGAATATGATTGTTCCCATCTGCTTATTATCCGCGGCGGGGGTCTGGCTGGACAGAAAATTCGGTACCTCTTATCTGACGATTGTGCTGTTTGCGGTGGGAGCCGTGGCGGGAGGGCAGAATGTGTACCGCATGGCGAAACGCCTGTACGGAGGCGGAGAAGGAGATAAGGAACAGGGAGACACCGATGAAGATAATCGAGACATTGAGGAGAACCAATAGAACGTTGCTGGAGATGCATCTGGGGATGGTTTTTTTCGGGATCATTTGTCAGGCGGCGGGAGTCTGGTTCGTGGAAGCTAAGGGAAATTACGCGCTGAGCCTCTGGTTTGGCGTTGCTTTTGCTGTGGCCGGCAGTATTCACATGTGCAGGACGCTGGACAGGGCGCTTCTGTCCGGCAGGGAAGCTTCCGGAATCGTGACAAGAGGGTATCTGTTTCGATATATTATGGTGGCGGCGGTTTTGATTGTTATTTCCGTGACTGAGGCAATGAATCCGCTTGTTTTTTTCCTGGGCTATATGAGTCTGAAAGTAACGGCGTATCTTCAGCCGCTTACTCATAAACTGTGCAATAAGCTGTTTCACGAGACGGATCCGGTTGCGGAGCCTCTGGAGGAAGAGCCGGCCGCACAGGAGGGAGAAATCCCTGCACAAAATTCTTAAGAAAGAGAGGTGAGAGTATGGGACATGGAATCTTGCTGTCCGGTGAGTCAGGCGTTGACTTTACGATCCACGGTGTATTTCAGTATTCCTTTTTCGGACATCAGGTGTGGATTACCACATCGCATATATGCATCCTGATTGTGATGCTGATTCTTATAGCATTTGCCATTGTGGCGAAGAGATGTATGGCGAAGGCATCGGAAGTACCGGGCAGCTTCCAGAATGTGGTGGAAATGATTGTCGAGATGCTGGACAATATGGTAAGCGGTACCATGGGGCAGGCTGCTCCGAGATATTTTAATTATATCGGGACCATCTTTATCTTTATTCTGGTCAGCAATATTTCCGGACTGCTGGGGCTTCGGCCGCCGACAGCGGATTACGGCGTCACGCTGCCGCTGGCGATACTGACATTTTCCCTGATTCATTATAATAAGTGGAAATATCAGAAACCGCTGACAATCTGGAAGGACCTTTGTTCACCGCTGCCGGCCTGGCTGCCGATCTGGATGCCGATCAATGTGATCAGTGCTGTTGCGGTGCCAATTTCTCTGTCGCTGCGTCTGTTTGCTAACGTTCTGTCAGGAACGGCCATGATGGCATTGCTTTACGGACTGCTGGGATGGATTGCCACAGCCTGGCCTGCGGCGCTTCATGTGTACTTTGATTTGTTCTCCGGAGCAATTCAAACGTATGTATTCTGTATGCTGACCATGACATACATTTCAAATGAGATTGGCGACGGCACGCGTCGTTAGTGCTCAGACTCTGCAGAATATGCAGATTGAGAATTGCCGGTGTTCGGCTCCTGGAAATCAGGCAGGCTGAGAACTGGCGGGGTTCCGTAGAAGGGAACCGGTATAGAAAATTTCAGAAGTATTAATTCAGGAGGAAAAAAGAATGGATTTCAATGAAAACTTTATCTTAGGATGTTCCGCAATTGGTGCAGGTCTGGCGGTTATCGCCGGTATCGGACCTGGTGTCGGACAGGGTATCGCAGCCGGACATGCGGCGGCGGCAGTGGGACGTAATCCCGGCGCACAGCCCAAAGTCATGCAGACCATGCTTCTTGGGCAGGCAGTTGCAGAGACCACAGGTCTGTACGGTCTGCTGGTTGCCATTCTGCTGATGTTCGTGAAACCCCTTCTGCCCTGATAAATGTGAGAAGAACTTCATATTAAGAAGGCAGAAAGGAGGCAAAAATGGTACTTTTATCAGGAGGCCAGACCATGACGAGACTGTTTGATCTGGACTGGCAGCTGTTGGCTGATTCTGTTCTGATGATCATTGCCATCTTTTTCCTGTTCCTTATTCTGAGCTATTGCCTGTTCAATCCGGCGAGGAAGATGCTGAACAGCCGCAAAGACAAGATTCGAAGCGAGCTGGATACGGCAAAGGAGGCAATGGAAAATGCACAGAGGCTGAAAAAGGAATATGAGACAAAGCTGCAGGAGATTGATAAAGAGGCGGAGAACATTCTGAGCGAGGCGCGCAAGAAGGCTCTGGCCAACGAGAATCAGATTGTTGCCCAGGCCAAAGAAGAGGCAGGCCGTATTCTGGATCGGGCCCGTGTGGAGGCAGAGCTTGAAAAGCAGAAGATGTCCGATGATGTAAAACGTGAAATCATTGTTGTCGCATCGCTTATGGCAGGCAAGATTGTGTCCGCATCCGTAGATACCGCCACGCAGAATCAGCTGATTGACGAAACCTTGAAAGAAATGGGTGATAAGACATGGCTAAATTAGTATCCAAGACATACGGCGAAGCCCTGTATGAGATAGCCATGGAATCAGGCGCGGACAGGGCCGGTGAGCTGATGGAGGAAATCCGCTGCATCAACGAGCTGCTGGCGGCGAATCCCCAGTTCGACGAGCTGATGAAGCATCCGGGGATTCCGAAGCAGGATAAGCTCCAGGTGGTGGATAATGTCTTTAAGGGGCGGGTCAGCGATGAGCTGACAGGCCTGCTTGAGGTGGTGGTATCCAAGGAACGCTATGGCGACCTGCCTGCTATCTTCGCTTACTTTATCGCGAGAGTAAAGGAGCAGCAGAAGGTTGGAATGGCCCATGTGACCACGGCGGTGGCGCTCAGGGAAGAGCAGCGCAGAGCTGTGGAAGCAAAGCTTCTGGAGACCAGCGGATACAGGAAAATGGAATTACATTACGAGGTGGATTCCTCGATTATAGGCGGGATGATCATCCGCATAGGCGACAGGGTAGTGGACAGCAGTGTCCGCACAAAGCTGAATACTTTGACAAAACAATTATTACAAATTCAGCTGGGATGACCGGCTGGAAGAAAGGTGCGACAGATCCATGAATTTAAGACCGGAAGAAATCAGTTCTGTTATCAAGGATCAGATCAGGAAATACGCATCCACCCTGGACGTATCCGATGTGGGTACGGTAATTCAGGTGGCGGATGGTATCGCCCGTGTACATGGACTGGAAAATGCCATGCAGGGTGAGCTGTTGGAATTTCCCGGCGAAGTGTATGGCATGGTACTGAATCTGGAAGAAGATAACGTGGGCGTGGTACTCTTGGGCAGCGCAAGGAACATCAACGAAGGCGATACGGTCAAAACCACCGGACGTGTGGTGGAAGTGCCGGTAGGCGACGCTCTGATGGGACGTGTGGTGAATTCGCTGGGACAGCCCATCGATGGGAAAGGGCCCATTCAGACGGATAAGTACCGTAAAATTGAGAGGGTTGCAAGCGGCGTTATCACCAGAAAGAGCGTTGACACGCCTCTTCAGACAGGTATCAAGGCAATCGATGCCATGATTCCCATCGGACGGGGACAGCGTGAGCTGATCATCGGTGACCGTCAGACAGGTAAGACGGCCATCGCCATTGACACGATTATCAATCAAAAGGGACAGAACGTAAAGTGTATCTATGTTGCAATCGGCCAGAAGGCATCCACGATTGCGAATATTGTAAAGACATTGGAGGAATACGGGGCAATGGCTTATACCACAGTTGTGGTCTCCACGGCCAGCGACCTTGCTCCTCTGCAGTATATTGCGCCCTACTCAGGCTGTGCCATCGGCGAAGAGTGGATGGAGAACGGGGAGGACGTGCTTGTGGTGTACGATGACCTGAGTAAGCATGCCACGGCATACCGTACACTCTCTCTGCTTCTGAGACGTCCGCCCGGCCGTGAGGCTTATCCCGGAGACGTATTCTATCTGCACTCCAGACTGCTGGAGCGCGCGGCCAGAATGAGCGAGGAGTACGGCGGAGGTTCCCTCACCGCTCTTCCCATCATTGAGACTCAGGCAGGAGACGTGTCCGCTTATATTCCGACCAATGTAATTTCCATTACCGACGGTCAGATTTATCTGGAAACGGAGATGTTCAATTCCGGTTTCCGTCCCGCCATCAATGCGGGTCTCTCGGTGTCCCGTGTGGGCGGCGCCGCGCAGATCAAGGCCATGAAGAAGATTGCGGCTCCCATTCGTACGGAGCTGGCCCAGTTCAGAGAGCTGGCAAGCTTTGCGCAGTTCGGTTCCGAGCTGGACAATGATACCAAGGAGAAGCTGGCTCAGGGCGAGCGTATCCGCGAGGTGCTGAAGCAGGGGCAGTATGCGCCTATGCCTGTTCAGTATCAGGTCATCATCATCTATGCGGTGACACACAAATATCTGCTGGATATACCCACGGAAGATATCACCAAATTCGAGAAGGAATTCTTCGAGTTCCTGGATACAAAGTATCCTGAGGTTCCGGGGAATATCGCGTCGGAGAAGGTGATTTCCGATGAGACGGAAGCGACACTGAAGAAGGCGATCGAGGAATTCAAGAAGCAGTTTAAATAGAAAGAGGATATAGAATATGGCATCAATGCGTGATATAAAGCGCCGTAAGAGCAGTATTCAGGGTACCCAGCAGATTACAAAAGCCATGAAGCTGGTATCCACCGTAAAGCTGCAGCGTGCCAGAGCAAGTGCCGAACGCTCCAAAGGGTATTTTACCTGTATGTATGATACGGTGAATAATATTCTGCAGAGAGTGGGACAGGTTGAGCACAGATATCTGACTTCCGGTGCTTCCTCCAGGAAAGCCGTCGTTGTGATTACCGCCAACAGAGGATTGGCCGGAGGCTATAATTCCAATGTGATCAAGCTGGTGACCAGACATCCCCAGTGGAGAAGAGAAGAGCTGGATATCTACTGCCTGGGAACCAAGGGCAGAGACGCGTTTGTGCGGGGCGGATACTGTGTAAAGGAATGCGAAGCAGAGATCGTGGAGAGTCCGCTTTATAAGGATGCGGCCGCCCTGTGCGACAGACTGCTGGCATCCTTTGCGGCGGGAGAAATCGGAGAGATTTATCTGGCTTATACCGCTTTTAAGAATACGGTGAGTCATATCCCCACATTGCTTCGGCTGCTCCCTGTGGAGGCTTCCGGAGAGGATGCGGCGCCGACGGAGAAGGAGGCTTCCGCGATTATGAACTTCGAACCGGAAGACTCGGAGGCGCTGGATATGCTGATTCCCAAATATGTCACCAGTCTGATTTACGGTGCGCTGAGAGAGTCGGCGGCCAGTGAGAACGGCGCGCGTATGCAGGCTATGGACAGCGCCACCAGCAATGCGGAAGAAATTATCAGTGATCTGACGCTGAAATACAACAGAGCCCGCCAGGGCTCCATCACACAGGAACTGACCGAGATTATCGCCGGAGCGGAAGCAATAGGCTGATAAGGGGCTTGCTGTGTGTACAGGCAATTATGAAACGAGTTTATGCCCGTGAAAACGGGCAGGAAAGAGGTAGAAATGGCAGGAGAGAACAAAGGCAAAGTTACTCAGGTCATCGGAGCGGTTCTGGATATCCGCTTCGACGAGGGGAAACTGCCTGAGATTAACGAAGCAATTCGCATTCCTACCGGAGAGGGCAGTTCGCTGACAGTGGAGGTTTCCCAGCATCTGGGAGACGACACCGTCAGATGTATTGCCATGGGAAGTACCGATGGTCTGGTGCGGGGAATGGATGCGGTTGCAACCGGCGCCCC
>JAAWLQ010000272.1 GCA_022797995.1 Lachnospiraceae bacterium | reverse complement strand
TCTTTGCCGCCGCAGGCTGTCATGCTCAGCACCATGGCCGCACTCAGTAATGCCGCAATCCATTTCTTTTTCATCATGATTCCTCCATTCTTAATGGTTTGATTTATAGATAACTCCCGCATTATGAGAAGTTATTTATCTGTTTTTATGTTTCTTTTGCTTTATGCCTCTTTATCGTTTTCCTCTGTTGTCTCTCAGCCTTTTCCAGACAATGGTCATCATCCGAAAGCTCTCCTCGCAGTTAACCCTTTACCGCGCCAACGGTAATACCGCTGATAAAGTATTTCTGCACGAAGGGATACAGCAGTACGATAGGTCCTGTGGCCAGCACTGCATTGGCCATCTTCACCGTCTCCTGAGGGATGTCCGCCAGGTTGACATACTGCCCTGCAACAGAGTTCTTCAGCATATCATTTTTGTTCACAATCTCATACAATGTGTACTGCAAAGGCTTTACCGATACCTGAGAACTTAAGAACAGGGAGGACTGATACCACTCGTTCCAGTAGCTCAGGGCCAGGAACAGACCGATGGTGGCCAGAGCAGGTTTCAGCATGGGCAGAATCAACGATACAAATATCCTGAAATCTCCTGCGCCGTCAATCTTACCGGACTCTGTGATCTCGTGGGGAATGGCCTTCACGAAATTCTTCATCAGGATAATCAGCCAGGGCGACATCAGCAGGGGCAGCAATACCGCCAGATAGTTATCCTTTAAATGATAGGTCTGGGTCATCAGCAGGTAGTAAGGCGCCAGGCCTGCCTGGAACAGGCTGGTAAAGTAAATGAAGAAGGAGATTCCATTCCGGAAGGCGAAATCCTTCCTCTGCAGGGCATAGCCTGTCATGGAGATAATGGAAAGCCCCACGCCCGTACCAACCAGCGTCATCAATATGGTAAGTGCATAGGATCTCCAGATAGCGCCGCCCTTGACTACCATTCTATATGCCTGCAGACTGACTTCCCTTGGGATAATCTGGACCCCTTCCGCGCGGATCAGCGACTCGCTGGCGAAGGATGTACCAATAATGATGAGAAACGGTACGATACAGCAGATGGCATACAGTGTGATAAAGGTATATCCGAAGCCTCTGATTATTTTATCCGATGTGCCAAGCCTCACCTTGGCTCCTGAATCCATCAGGTCTTTGTCTTCTTTCTTTGCCATGGTCTTCCTCCTTCCTCAGAACAGCGAATAATCGGAATCGATCTTCTTCACAATGGTGTTCACCGTCATAACAATGACGAATCCCACAAGAGACTGATACAGGCCTACCGCAGACGCCCTGGAGAAATTGAACTCAGCCACGGTGGCACGATATACATAGGTCTCGATAATGTCCGTGGTGCTGTACAGCATAGGATTGGTACCCACCACATTGTAGAAGAGACCAAAATTACCTTTTACAATACCGCCCAGCGCAAAGAGCAGCAGTACGACGATAGTAGGTTTCAGACTGGGAAGGATTATGTATCGAATCTTCTGGAAACCGTTGGCTCCGTCCACTCTTGCGGCCTCGATGGTCTCGGAATCAATACCGCAGATAGCCGCGAAGTAAACCACCGAGTTATATCCTGTCTGCTGCCACAGATAGATGATGACCAGCAATACGGGCCAGACTCCCGCTGTGGAGTAGGGCTGCCAGAGCGCCTCCTCCGCCACACCGATTTTTCTCAGGATTCCATTTACGAAACCGGTATCATAATTCAGCAGGTTAAACACCAGAATACCTACAAGTACCTGTGAAATAAAATATGGCAGGAACATAACGGTCTGGGAAGCTTTCTTGAACCACTTGCTCTGCATCTCATTCAGCAGAATGGCCACAAACACCGCCAGGAAATTCCCCAGAAGGATGAAGGCCAGATTGTACAGAATCGTATTCCTTGTCAGCTCCAGCAGCTTGCCCGATGTGGCCAGAAACTTGAAATTCTGCAGTCCCACAAAATCGCTGCCAAAGATACCGTCTCTGTAGTTGTACTTGACGAAGGCTACCCAGATGCCGGGCAGCGGCGCATAGCTGAACGCAATGAAAAAGATAATTGCCGGAAGGCACATGAGAAGCAGTATTCTGTGTCTCCAGAGCTTCTGTCCCAGTGTAAGATGCTTCACCTGGACCGCAGTTTTTGATTGCTGCTTTTTTTGGAACATTACACTCACTCTCCCATCTCTTTTATTCCCGCATATGCAATATTTCAAGGATACCACATTTCAATGCGGGTGGTTGATACCAATTTGACCTTTTGCAATCGGTTTCATGGGTTTAGAATATCATCTTGACCATAAAGATGTCAAGTCATTTTTTGCAACCGATTTCATTTTTGTGTGTATTACATAAATTTGTTTTCCTATTTTTATCTATTTTACACAATCACCTTTGTAAAATTATACCTTGTATGGAAAGCCGAACTGCCCTCTCATCCTGATTCACTGTCCGTAAGAGGCCGCGCACTGTTCAGGCAGGTCCCCATACCGTCACGGCCGCAGATTTCCGCAATCGAGCCTGGAAGAATTTCTCCCCGCCCGCCGGCGGCCTGGGGTTGTCGCATTAAGAGTTAGAGATACAAGATATGGGACTTCGAGGAGAAGGTTTTACAGTATCTTGTACTGTGATTGCTTAATGCGACAGCTCCTTCCATATGCGGACACACAGAACAGGCGTCCGCCATTTCTGACAGACGCCTGTTTCATTCTATATTGTTTGTATTCTATTCCCTGACCCGGTTCCTGTAAAAACTGGCCCTGCATCTCCTGCTCTCTGATATACTATCCTTTTTTCACCGGTCCGCTGCTTCCCCGCACCACCAACACAGGCTCCAGCATCTGCAGTCTGGGAAC
Source organism: Lachnospiraceae bacterium (assembly GCA_022797995.1). GTDB lineage: Bacteria > Bacillota > Clostridia > Lachnospirales > Lachnospiraceae > Acetatifactor. The sequence continues at coordinate 3,064 of JAAWLQ010000272.1, read as the reverse complement.
CGCTTTCCCTTCTATGGCGTGAATGGCAGTCTCCACCAGCTGCCTTCCGAAATTTTCATAATTATAATCGATACTTGTCAGCTTCGGCATCATCACCTCCGTGATATAAGTATTGTCATAGCTGACCAGGGAAATGTCTTCCGGAATCCTGTATCCATGTTCCCAGATGCTGCGCGCAATGCCCGCCGCCGAAAAATCATTGATGGCAATCACGGCCGTCGGAACAATACCCCGGTCCAGCATCCGGTTCATTCTCTCATAGGCTCCGGCGTCATCATAGGTGCCGTCTTCCTGAACCAACTCCGGCCTGAATGTAATCTGATTTCTCCGCAGTATCTGTTTATAACGCTGTACCTTTTCAAATGTGGACAATACGTCGATTCTCCCACCTACCAGTGCAATTTCACGATGGCCCAGTCCCAGCAGATGCTCCATCAGCAAATCCATAGATTTCATGGCATCAATCTGCACCTGATAGCATTGCGTACCGTCCAGTTTCCCAGTCACCACCATGGGCATTCTGCCCGGCAGCGCGTTTACCATTTCCACATATTCCGGATCCGACACCAGATCGTCTACCTTTCCCCCCATCTGGATCACCACGTCCACCCGCTGCTCCTGGAGCTTCTGCAGGTACATCTTTTCTATCTCTGTCTCCCGCAGAAAATTGTACAGCAGTATCGTATAACCATATTGTCTGGCCGCCAGTTCACAGGATGCGAACAGCTCGGCGTAAAACGGGTTCCGCACATCCGCCGCAATCATGCCGATGGTCCTGCTCCTGGTATCCGCAAGCCCCCGGGCCATTGCGTTGGGTGTAAAATTATATTTCTCAATGAGACGCAGAATCCGCTCTTTCTTCTCAGGACGCACTCTGGCATTGTTCGTCAGCACCCGGGACACCGTGGCCGGCGAGACTCCCGCTTCCTTTGCAATATCATAAATTGTTACAGGCTTTCCTTCCGTTATCCTTCCCATTTCCATAATGAAACACCTCTTACAGACTCGTCTATCCTTTTGAAACCGTTTTCTTTTTATCATATGAAATTTAGAGGATAATGTCAAGATGCTCCTTGATTTGAATTTCCGTAGGTTATACTGCTTGTAACAGTTCAGACACCCCCTACCGCGAAGTCAAAATTGCACTCCTGTGCAATTTTGCGAGACTTTCGGGCGCCAAAACGCATTTCCTTTGCGTTTTGTGTGCATCAGCGTAACAGTTCAGTGCCCTGTCTGAACTGTTACTCTGTAATATGGGAGATAATGTAAGCGCTTTCATTATAATTGACGACAGGAACAAATTGGATTATAATAGGTCTGTTTATAAGAGATAGAAGGAAGGCTGATAAGAATGACGCTTTATGAGGCACAAAAGGGCTGCAGCTATTGCATCGAGGGATTGTATGTAGAGCCGGCTGTCACCAGACGGCTGCAGGCGCTGGGCCTGAATGACGGAACCATCGTCAATATACTGAACAGGAAGAAGCATGGCGCGCTGATTATTCAGGTGCGGGGCACCAGGCTTGCTCTGGGAAAGCATATCTCATCCAGCATCGAAATCAGTGATATAGATGGGCAGAATGAAGCAGAGGGAGGCCGGAACCCGTGAATCGCAATACAAATGATAAAAACAAAAAACATATAAATGTTGCCTGTATCGGCAATCCGAACTGCGGAAAAACCACGTTGTTCAATGCGCTGACCGGGTCCCGGCTTAAGGTGGCAAACTGGCCGGGGGTTACCGTGGAACGTGTGGAGGGAACCACCAGCTATGAGGACACGGAAATCACGCTGATCGATACGCCGGGTATCTACTCGCTGACCTGCTATACCATTGAGGAAAAGGTCACAAGACAGTGTGCCATGGATGACGATATCGACGCCATCATCAATGTGGTGGACGCCTCCTCTCTGGAGAGGAACCTTTACCTGACATTACAGCTTCTGGAGCTGGGGAAACCCATTGTGCTGGCCCTGAACATGATGGATGTGGTGGAAGAGCGGGGGATGGAGATTGACATGCATCGCCTGCCGGAAATGCTGGGCGATATTCCCGTGGTTCCGGTGTCCGCAGCCAGACGCACAGGTCTTGACATCCTGCTTCATGCGGTGATTCATCACTGTGAGGAGGGCATGGAGGATTATATCCTGGACTATCCGCCGGAGATAGAGGAGAAGATCACCACGCTGGAAGCCATGATGCAGGAGAATTATCCCAGTCATTCTTCCGCCCGCTGGCATGCCATCAAGCTTCTGGAAGACGACGAAGAGGTGAAAAAGGAACATCCCATCTCCGTGGTTCATGTGGTGGACAGAAGCTATGAGAAAGAGATTATCCAGTGCAAATATACATATATCGAGAAAGTGGTAAAGGAAATCCTTTTTTACAAGAATAAAAAAGCCGCTTCCACAGACCGGATTGACAGGGTGCTGACCCACCCTGTATGGGGAATTCCCGTCTTCCTGCTGATTATGTGCCTTGTATTCTTCCTCACCTTCACGGTGGGAGATGCCCTGAAGGGTGTGTTCGAAACAGGGCTTGATTTTGTGTCCGGCGGTGCGGCCGCCGCGCTGGAAGGGCTGGGAGTGGCCGGATGGATGAAATCTCTGATTGTGGATGGCATCATAACGGGTGTGGGAGGAATTCTCACCTTTATTCCCAATATTTTCATTCTGTTCCTGGCCCTGGCCATTCTGGAGGACAGCGGCTATATGGCAAGAGTCGCCTATGTGATGGACTCCGTCATGGGAAAGGTAGGACTTTCTGGGAAAGCCTTTCTGCCCATGATTCTGGGCTTTGGCTGTACGGTGCCCGCCATCATGGCCACCAGAGCGCTGGAGACGGAGCATGACAGGCGCAAGACCATGCTGGTGACGCCGTTCATGTCCTGTTCTGCCAGACTGCCAGTTTATGTGCTGCTTTCGGATATGTTCTTCCCGGATACGGCGGCGCTGACGGCGTTTTCCATGTATGTGGTGGGTATGGTGATTGCCATTCTGGCTGCCCTTGTGGCGAACTGGCTGGAAAAAGGGAAAATTAATGATTTAGGCAACCAGTCCGCCA
>JAAWLQ010000271.1 GCA_022797995.1 Lachnospiraceae bacterium | reverse complement strand
GTGGATGATGATCCTGAATTCATCAAGACCTGCGATCCCAAGAGCGTGTTCGAGTCTTCCGTAAGAGTATACGAGTTGCTGGGTGCAGAAGTTTACTTGTACTTTGATCTGGAGGAGTTCCCGATTACCGCAAGGGTAGCTCCCAACACCACCTCAAGACCTGGCGATTCTATCAAGTTTGCTTTCGAAGTTGATAAGATCCATGTGTTCGATAAGGAAACCGAGCAGGTTATCACCAATTAGTTTTTATACATGCATAGCAGGGGGTGCTGGAAACGGCATCCCCTTTTAAAAATTGACAGCACACCATCTGCACAGGATGGATACAGGAAGGACATGGAGAGCAGAAAATGATTTCAAGTCAGACAATTCAGACCAGTATAGACGAACTGAAGGCAATCACAAAGGTTGATTTATGCGTATATGATTTGGCGGGCGGAGTAGTGGCCTCTACCACTGCACAGTCGGAGATTACCGCCGATCTGATCAGCGGATTTGCCTGTTCGCCTGCGGACAGTCAGGTAATCGGAGTTCACCATCTGTTAAAAATAATGGATGAGGGGGAGCTTTTATATGTCCTGGTGGCAAAGGGCGTGACCGAGGATGTGTATATGGTGGGGAAGATTGCGGTGAGCCAGCTGCAGAATCTTATCATTGCATATAAGGAGAGATTTGACAGGAATAATTTCTTCCAGAACCTGCTGCTTGACAACCTGCTGCTGGTGGATATTTATAACAGGGCGAAAAAGCTTCACATTGAAGCCGCCGTGCCTAGAGCAGTTTTCCTGGTGGAGACTCATTTCGAGAAAGATAATATTGCCAGCGAGCTTCTGCGGGGAATTTTTTCCAGCCAGGCCGGTGATTATATCACGGCAGTGGACGAGAGCAGCGTCATTCTGATCAAGGCTCTGGAGCCGGATTATACCAATGAGACGCTGATGGAGGTGGCGGAAGTCATCGTGACTATGATGAACACGGAAGCCATGCTCAACGTGAGGGTTTCCTTCGGCACGGTGGCGCAGGAGCTGAAGGATGTGTCGAAATCCTACAAGGAAGCGAAAATGGCTTTGGATGTGGGGAAGATTTTCTATGCGGAGAGGAAGACCATCGCATACAGTGCGCTGGGAATCGGGCGCCTGATTTATCAGCTGCCAATGAGTCTGTGTAAGATGTTCATCGAGGAGATTTTCGGCGATAATGTTCCCTATGACCTGGACGAAGAGACGTTGACCACGATCAATAAGTTTTTTGAGAATGATCTGAACGTATCGGAGACTTCCAGACAGCTGTTCGTGCACAGAAATACGCTGGTGTATCGCATTGAGAAGCTGCAGAAGAGCACCGGGCTTGATCTGAGAGACTTTGACGATGCGCTCACCTTTAAGATTGCCCTGATGGTGGTGAACTATATGAAATACCAGGACAGTCTGGATTATTGAGAAAAGTAAGGCAGTATTGGTCATAAATGAGACAACCCCCTGAATATACTGGAATAACAGTTCGGCGGGCCGGATGGAATGACAGCCGGCGGCGGAAATGAAATTCAATAAGGTATATTCGGGGGTGTTTTTTATGTTATATGACAGAAAAATAAAGTATCTGGACTACTGTGAAAATGGAGAGCGTGTCAGGGGCGGCGGTTTTGCAAAGGTGGAGGTCAGAAACGGGAGTATACGGATAGAACTGAATGTTACAGGTCTGCATCCCACGGATTCTTTTGACCGGGAAGTACTGCTTCTGGACGGCAGGGAACAGAAAGTCCTGGGCAATATGGCTATTGTGGGAGGAAAGGGACAGTACCTGTATCTGGGACATGATTTAGAAGATATGGGGGGAACGGGGATCGCTTACGGGGAGCTGAAGGGAATCCGTATCCCGCTGGGAGCAGGGCGGGAAATTTCCTGTGCGCTGCAGCCACACAATGTGCCTGCCAGCAGGCAGACCGGCAGGCAGGAAAAGGGAGATTCCGGCAGAGATACAATTCCTTTCAGGATAAGGAAGGAAGAAAAGGTCGGAGAAAGGGAGACAGAGAGTACCGGCGTTCCGTTTGGGAATGGAAAGGAAGGTGACCCGGGAGAAGCCCTTCCTGGCGGTGCAAAAGAAAGAGGAAAGAGAAAAACCGAAGGTATGGAAAGCGGATGGGAAGAAGAAAGAAATCAGGAACCCAGGCAGAAGGCGGAGCGACAGAAGGAAGCAGAAGAATGGAGAGAGGACGAGGTCCGGCAGAGCGACCGGAGAGACAGCGCAGGAGCAGAGCGTCAGAATGAGCCGAAAGAGAAAGTCGAACCATATAAAGAAAGAGAGGGGAAAACGAAGGTAGAACTGCGGAGTAAACCGGAAGAATGGAGAGGCGAATCAGGGGAAGAGCGGCAGAGTGGGTGGAGCGAAAGCAGGGAAATAACGAGAGAAGCAGAGGTTCCCGAACTTACAGGCGCTTCCCGGCATGGGGGAAAGAGGGAAAATGAGAAACCGATATTGCAGAAGGAAGACAAATGGGCGCAACTGTGGTCCATCTATCCCCACATTCACCCATTTCAGGATGAAAGGGAATACCTCTCCATCAGACCTTCCGACTTTGTGCTGTTTCCAGAAGCTTCCTACAAGATGGTAAACAACAGCTTCCTGCTTCACGGATATTATAATTATCACCATCTGCTGCTGAACAGAGTGGAAAGGAGGGGCGAAGTCCTCTATTACATAGGCGTGCCCGGGAACTTTTATGAAAGAGAAAAGCAGGTGGCGATCATGTTTGGATTTGAGAGCTTTGAATGTGCGGAGGAACCTGCTCAGGCAGGGGATTTCGGCTATTATATGATGCGGACACAGCTATAGTCCGCTGCCGTCAAATGGGGGAATAAAGCTTTCATCCGCAGTCTCTCCCTCCTGAATATAGCCCTGTTCAATGCCGATGGCATCGGCAAAGGCAAGAACCTTTTCGTATTCTTCCGGTGAGATGCGGCGCCGGAGGGCTTCCGGAAGGTCCGGACTGTCTGCGGAGGGCGTATATTGGTTCAAAATGCTGACATAAATGTCATTTCTGTAATTGTCATGGAGATAGCGAAGGATTCGCTTGGAATCCCCTGTCTGTCCGGGGAGAAGGAGATGCCGGACAATGGTTCCCCTCTTCATGAGACCGCTGCGAGGATCAAGGACAGGAGGTCCTGTCTGGCGGAACATCTCCGAGATTGCCGCGGAGGCTTTCTGAAAATAGTCCGGGGCATTGGAATATTCTGCGGAGAGCGCGGGAGAATGGTATTTCAGGTCCGGCAGATAGATATCGACAAGACCGTCCAGCAGTTTCAGAGAAGAAACCTCCTCATAGCCTGAGCTGTTGTACACAATGGGCAGAGTTAATCCCTTTTCCTTTGCCCTGCACAGAGCTACACACACCTGTGGAAGAAAATGGCCGGCGGTGACAAGATTGATATTTGCCGCCCCCTTCTCCTGCAATTCCAGGAAGATTTCGGACAGGCGGGCTATGGACACAGGCTGTCCGGCTTTTCCCAAGGCGATTTCCCGGTTCTGGCAGAACACACATTGCAGCGCGCATCCGGAGAAAAATACGGCGCCGGAACCACAGCTGCCGGAGATGCAGGGCTCTTCCCAGAAGTGCAGAGCGGCCCGGGCCGCCGTAATTTCAGCGCTCTGGCCGCAGAAGCCTCTCCTGCCTGACAGGCGGTCCGCATGGCATCTGCGCGGACAGAGCGTGCAGTCTCTCATCAGTTCTTCGGCTTTGTCGGGAGTCATTTCCATAAATTCTATCTCCGGTTCAAAAATGTCGGGTGGCCGAACTGCCGCCAGAATATAAGCAGACAATTCCCATACCGGCATGTAGGCAGTGACATACAAAGACCGTACACCTCAGAAATCAGATACGGCTCCACCCGGCTGCCTTACGGCACATGAGAGGTTCCGCTTAGTGCTGCTTTGTTCCCAACCTGACACGGTTCGCAGATTCCCATTGCGCAAGACCGAATTTCATCACTGCATTGAAGTCTGAAATGTACGGCTTTTTTAGTATAGACGCATTTGGGGACATTTGTCAAGGATTTTGTAAAGCGTTTACAATCCGGATAGCCCATGCTAAAATAGAGAGCAGTGGTAATGGGGCCGCGAAGGGGAACAGAGGCGGCAAATCAGTCTGAAGGGGCAAGTAGGAGTGTAAGAACATGGACCGGAACTTAAAGATAAAGATATGGGGTGTCAGGGGCTCGTTTCCTGTGGCAAATGCGAATTTCCTGGAGTACGGAGGGAACACTGCCTGTATCGCGGCGGACTGCGGCGGGAGAATTGTGGTATTCGATGCCGGGAGCGGACTGATGGCGCTGGGGAACGAGCTGTACGGGAGAGGGAAAAAACGGGCGGATATTTTGCTCAGCCATTTACATATGGATCATTGTATGGGATTATTTCACTTTCAGCCGGTGTTCGATCCGGATGCGGAAATTCATCTCTATGGCGGGAGAGGAGAGACCAGGGGACTGGGGCAGTGCCTGGAGACGCTGATCGGGCCGCCCTACTGGCCGCTGGGATTTCCGGAGTTCCCCGCCCGGGTGGAGGTCCACGAGATTGTGCCGGGAGAAGCGTTTTCCCTGGCGGCACAGACGGGAACAGGCGCTGTCCCTGCGGCAGGAGAAGGGAACGCAAGGGGGAAGACTGCCGGCGTCAAAGCGGAAGCGGGAACAGGCGAAGGCGCTGTGGATACGGCGGGGGAAGGGCGGATGCAGGCAGCGAGGGACAGCGGCCCGCAGGATTGCGTGCGGATAAGGACCATGCCGGGAAATCATCCGAACCAGAGCCTGCTCTACCGGCTGGAATACGCGGGGAAAAGCATCGTATATGCCCTGGACTGTGAGATGAACAGGGAAACGTCTGCCAGGCTTTCGGAATTCGCAGAGAAGGCGGATCTGCTGATCTGGGACGGGAATTTTGCCGGGAAAGATCTGGAATGCCACAGGGGATGGGGACATTCTTCCTGGGAAGAGGGGATTGCTCTGAGACGTGAATCCAATGCAAAAAGGGTATTGATGACACATTATGCCTCTTCTTATCCGGACGACTTTCTGCGGGAGCAGGAACAGCTGGCAATGCACATGGATCCGGCCTGCTGCTTTGCCAGGGAAGGAATGGAGCTTCGGCTGTAGAGAAACGAACAGTCAGCTCACAGGCATTGTCATCCCACAATCTCCTCTACCTTCAGCACCTCAAACCCGTCTTCTTTTCCCTTCAGGCGAATCTTCCCCAGAGGGGAGGTACGGATTCTGGCGCCCAGCGCGTCGGCCACCGCCCTTGATATGTAGATTTCGCCTCCTCTGGCATTGGCTTCCAGACGCTCGGCGGTGTTGACCGTATCGCCGATGGCGGTGTAATCCATGCGCTGGGGAGAACCGATATTGCCTACGACGGCAGGCCCCATGTGAATGCCTATGCCGAAGGATACGCTGCGGTGATACTGCCTCTCCAGCTCTTCGGCCAGAGCCGCAGACCCTGCCGCCATATCCGAAGCGGCCCGAACCGCTTTCATGACATAATCTTCCTGGCGAAGGGGCGCCCCCCAGAATGCCATGGCGGCATCTCCGATAAATTTATCCAGAGTTCCCCCGTTCTTCAGAATACAGTCAGAAATCAGAGCCAGATATTGATTCAGTACAGCCACCAGCTGTTCCGGATCCAGCTTCTCGGACATGGAGGTAAAGCCTCTGACATCCACGAACAATACGGCGATTTCCGTGAGATTTCCCCCCAGCTTCAGACCGTCCGTGCCTTCCTTCAGAATCTCGTTTACAATTTCCGGCGCAACGTATTTTTTGAAGCGGACGGTGACTCTGTGCCGCTCCATGGCCGCCTGAATGTAGTTGAAAGCCAGGCATCCCGCGTACAGCAGCGTGACTCCCACGGGAATCCACAGCACATG
>JAAWLQ010000270.1 GCA_022797995.1 Lachnospiraceae bacterium | reverse complement strand
GGGAGTAATTTTCAGCTGCACAGTTCGCATCTGCAAATTCTCCCGGCACGAAATGCTTCTCAACTGTTTTAAATTCTTATAGTTCCGTCTCGAACCATTTCGTGCCTGTAGTGGGAGTAATTTTCAGCTGCACAGTTCGCATCTGCAAATTCTCCCGGCACGAAATGCTTCTCAACTGTTTTTAATGCTTATAGTTCCGTCTCGAATCATTTCGTGCCCTCAGCACTAATAATTTTCAGCTGCTTCTCCAGCTCCAGGATGCGGTTTATCATCTCCGAGTTGGCCCGCTGCAGATTTGCGATGTCTTCTTTCACCGGGTCCGGCAGGTCGGTCTGGTTCATGGTCTCCTGAGGCAATGCCATGTTGTTGCGTTTTACTACCCTTCCCGGCACCCCCACCACCGTGGAGCCGGGAGGGACCTCGCTTAAGACCACGCTTCCCGCACCGATTTTGGAATTGTCTCCGATGGTAAAGGAGCCCAGCACCTTTGCGCCCGCGCTGATCATCACATTGTTGCCTATGGTGGGATGACGTTTCCCGTGCTCCTTGCCTGTGCCTCCCAGAGTCACTCCCTGATACAGTGTCACATTATCACCGATAATCGTGGTCTCTCCGATGATAACCCCGTTACCGTGATCAATGAAAAAACCTTTGCCGATTCTGGCTCCGGGATGAATCTCTATGCCTGTCTTCCTCACCCCTCTCTGCGATACCCATCTGGCCCAGAAATAATGTCCCTTTCGATACAGTCGATGTGCAATCCGATAATGTATCATTACTTTGAAGCTGGGATACAGAAACACTTCCATTGCAGAATGAATTGCCGGATCCCGCTCTCTCACAATCCGGATTTCTTCCGTAATACTGCTGATAATCCCCATACTTACCCCCTGCCCTGAATCATGCGGATTCTCTCTGTACGCCGCTATTGCCGCCAGAAAGACATCCGGCGGAATCGTTTTGATTCCATACCCTTACGGGGTCCGTATGCCTTTCATGTACGACAAAAACCGCGGAAAATCCGTCTTAGAGACGGGGTTACCGCGGTTCCACTCTACTTAAGGGCTATTGCCCTTCCCTCTGCACGTATAACGCACGCCTGCGTATTTACCTAACAGTCCTTATCCAGACGATTCCCGCCAACAACCTTCCCGTTCTTCAGGACTTTCAGTAAATCTGCTCCCGGACGCACTTCCTTTTTCCCGGATGAAGACCGCTCCCAGCCCTGTAGGCAGTCTCTCTCTGACATCCTGACACAATGAGACGAACATCCGTCTGCATTGTCGAAAAAGTACTCTTCCCGTTCTCTGCATTTTCCTTATTTATTCAGGTCAAACTTGAGATTCTTATAATAGAATATGCAAAATCAGAAATTCTGTCAATAGTTTTATGAAAATTTATCTGCACCGTTACGTTGCCTTCCTGCATCCGCCGCAGCCTTCGCATCCGCCCGCCACCGCTTCCGCCGTCAGATCAAAAGGACTGCTTAGCAGGCATACCGCCTGGGCCGCTATGCCTTCCCCTGTCCCGGTGAAGCCCAGCCCTTCCTCTGTGGTGGCTTTCACATTGACGAACTCTGTCCCAACTCCCAGCACCTTTGCAATATTTTCCCGCATTGTGTCAATAAAAGGGCGCATTTTGGGAGCCTGGGCTATGATTGTGGAATCCACGTTCTCTATGACGAAGCCTCTTTCATTCAGAAGCACTCCCACCTTTTCCAGCAGCAGCAACGAAGAAATTCCCTTATAGGCAGGGTCGCTGTCAGGAAAATGTCTGCCGATATCTCCCAGCGCGGCTGCCCCCAGCAGGGCATCCATTATGGCATGGAGCAGAACATCCGCATCCGAATGTCCCAGCAGCCCTTTCTCATACGGTATTTCCACGCCGCCTATCACCAGCGCTCTGTCTTCCACAAGTCTGTGAACATCATATCCCGTTCCGATTCTCATCCCACACCAGCTTTCATATCATGATTCCATGTTACTTTCTATATCCGTCACGAATTTTTCCTGTCCTTTTTCTTCTTTTTGGAAAAAGGAAACGTAAGGCCCTTCTCGCTGCCGTCCATTCGCACATCTTTTGCTCTGACGGCACGGCTTCCATCCCGTTCGCGCCTTCTGCGACCGTCATCCCCGCCTTCCTTATATCTGCGGCTGTTGCGGTCTTCCTCAAAGTCGCGTCTCCTTCCGTCGTCCTCGCGCCTTCTGCGACTGTCATGCTCTTCCTCGAACCCCCGTCTCCTTCCGTCGTCCTCGCGCCTTCTGCGGCTGTCACGCTCTTCCTCGAAGCCTCGTCTCCCTCCGTCGTCCTCGCGCTTTTTTCGTCCGTCGCGGTCGTCCTGGCGTCCGCGTCTTCTCCTGTCGTCGCGGTCATCTTCACTTCTGCGTCTCTTCCTGTCGTCGCGGTCATCCCCGCTTCCCCGTCTCCTCCGGCCGTCTCTGTCATCTTCGCGCCCGCGTCTCCTCCGGCCGAATCCGTCCCGATCTCTCCGGCGGCTCTCATAATCATCCGCCTCAATCTCCGGCCCTTTATCTCCGATCTGATATTTCAGCATCACCGCCGCCAGATCCAGCGCATCACATTCCTCCGCTTCCATTTTCCGCTGGAGATAATGCTTCATCAGCTCAATATCTTCATGCTCACGAAGCTCCCATGCCCGGTTCAGATATTTGTCCGCCTTCGCCTTCAATACCTTTGAAGCGCCCGGCAGTTTCTTCTCCTCAATGGTGGTGTGGCAGAAATGCTCCAGCTGGCGGATCCTGTATATTTCTCTGCCGCTGACAAAAGTAAAGGATTTCCCCGTTCTGCCCGCACGGCCCGTTCTGCCGATACGATGTACATAATACTCATTATCCTGTGGCAGATCATAATTGATAACCGCCTCCACATTGTCCACATCAATACCTCTGGCCGCCACATCCGTGGCAATCAGCATATTGGTGCTGCCGTTCCGGAACCGGCTCATGGCCACGTCTCTCTGATGCTGAGACATGTCGCCATGGAGCCCCTCCGCCTGGAACCCGGCCCTTTTCAGCACTTCGGCCAGCTGGTCCACTTTCACCTTCGTATTGCAGAATATCAGACAGAGCTTTGGCTGATAGTATTCCAGCAGCCGAATGCAGGCCGCGTCTTTATCCTGGCTTTTTACCTTATAATATCTCTGAGACACAAGAGGTATGGTCAGCTCTTTTGCCGCTACTCTCACCAGTCTGGCGTCTTTCTGGAATCGATGTGCGATCTCCATAATCGGCTGCGGCATGGTAGCCGAAAAGAGAGCGGTCTGATGCTCGTTGGGAATCTGCCCCAGTATTAGCTCCATATCCTCTCTGAATCCCATATCCAGCATTTCGTCCGCCTCGTCCAGCACCACCATATTGACATGTTCCAGCCTGATGGTGTGTCGGCGCATGTGGTCCATCACCCGACCCGGCGTGCCCACAATAATCTGCACTCCTCTCAGGCCGCTTATCTGCCTGCTGATCTCCTGACCGCCGTATACCGGAAGCACTTTAATTCCATGCATATATTTTGCTATATTCCGGATTTCCTCCGCCGCCTGCATTGCAAGCTCTCTGGTAGGACAGAGAATAACAGTCTGGAGCTTCTTTAACTCCGGATCAATCTTCTGGAGGGCGGGAATGGCAAATGCCGCTGTTTTCCCTGTTCCCGTCTGGGCCTGTCCGATTATATCCTCTCCCTGAAGCAGACAGGGAATGGCCTGTACCTGAATAGGCGTAAGTTTTTCAAACCCCATCTCCCTGACGGCACGCACTATCCTTTCATCCAGAAGCGGTTCTATCGTTGCAAGGCTGTCCGGCTCCGGAGCCGCATTTTCCTCCCCTGTTTCCGAAGCCGCCGTCTGCTCTTCCATCCGGGAAGACATGACTTCTTCTATTATACTCTCCAGTTCTGTCGCTTCACGCAAATCACTCATAATACAATTACCTCATACATCCTTCCTGTCATCACAATATTTTTTCCATTCCGGTCTTCTGCGGCTTCAGACCGCATTTTTCATAAAATGCCTTCGCCGTCGGATTGCATTCCCACACATTTAAGGTCAGATTATAGCAGCCTTTCTTCCTGGCAAACTCCAGCACATATTCATACAGCTGTCTTCCTATATGCCGGCCTCTCAGCGTCTCGTCCACACATAAATCGTCGATATACAAGGTCCGGATATCCGTCAATATATTATTGTCAACATACTGCTGAAATACACAAAACGCATATCCCAGCACAGTTTCCTTCTCATCCACCGCCACAAATACCGGTCTCTCATCATCATGCAATATTGCCTGAAGTTCCCCGTCCGTATACTTTTTGGTATTCGCTTTAAACAAATCCGGCCTCCCGGCATTGTGCACCGCCAATACCTGATTCAGCAATCTGTTGATACCGGCCATATCCCGCTCTGCTCCACGTCTGATTACCATTTCTCCGACACTTTCCTCTCTCTCCGACACCTGGGTTCTCTCCTCGTTTTCCTCTTCCAAAAGCAAAACAATAGAATCCACGCTCTGAGAGGATTCTATTGGCATAAATAAAAGCCTGAAAACTTTTGTTCTCAGACTTTAAAAATAGCGAGAGGGGGATTCGAACCCTCGACACTGCGGGTATGAACCGCATGCTCTAGCCAACTGAGCTATCTCGCCATGTATACCAACTTCCGTTGAAATGGAACCTATAGGGCTCGAACCTATGACCCTCTGCTTGTAAGGCAGATGCTCTCCCAGCTGAGCTAAGATTCCGTCTGAACGGCTGCAACCGACTTTGTTAGTATACAATGAGAAAATTCATTTGTCAACAAATTTTTCTCATATTTTTTCCATATATTTTTCTGCAATATTTTTCTTTCCTGTTTTCCGTCATACTTTTCAGACAGGAAAATGCTTCTCCGGCCGGACTTTACCGGGACGAAGTATTCATTTCATCCCACAAATCTATCATCTGCCTTGCAAAGGTCAATTCCCGCCCCGTCCATCCATAAAGAATACAGGTGCGATAAGCATATTCCGGGATACATACATTGTTATAACCTGCAGTCTGAATGGAAAATACGTTCACATGCGGATTGACTTTCCGTCTGTAGGCAAGAATCAGGTCAAACACATTGATATAATTTCCCACGCCGCATCTTTCCCGGTTGCAGGCATAACCCAGTTCCTGATATTTTTCCCGCTGCGCCGTTGTCCCGTACAGCCCTCCATGTCCCGCCTGCTGATCGGAGTAGATAAAAATCTGGTCCCAGTGTTCTTTCTTTTCAATGGCATTGTGGAAGAATTCCCAGATACCGCCTTCCGTGGAACCTCCGACGTCATTGCATTCATTGGCCGATATCTCCTGACACTGACGCAGAATCTGTCCCCGTCCGGAGATTGGATATATTTTCAGTCTGTCGCCGAATTTTCCCACATAGCCTTCCTCGGAAGCCGCTGCGGCAATCACGGAAGAAAGGTTGTCGATAACCGCCACCTGAACGCTTCCGTATTCCGATGGAATCATGCCCCAGGCCGAGCCGGAATTGTCTGACAGGCACATGGTTTTCCCCTGAAAGCGGGGAAGATTCTTCATGGACAAATCCACACATTCCTCCAGTGCGTCCAGAATCTGCGGCTGATGGGCACAGGTGCTTTTTTTCACTGCCTGCCAGGCACTGTAATACCGGAAAGGGAATTGCTTTCCCTTCTCCACTCCGCCCTTCAGCCGTTCCAGATATTCTCTGCAGAATTCCCGGTCCTCCACCTCGGTAAACACGCCCCTTAGATTCCTGATGAGGGCCATATGCCCCATGGAAACCTGCGTGAAAATCTCTCTCCAGTCGACGCCGTCCGAACGCATATTCTCCCATGTCCTCTTCCGGGCCGGAAGCTGCAGATTTCCCGTCTTCATGAATTCATCAATCACGGCGGAGTGTGCGTGGGT
>JAAWLQ010000269.1 GCA_022797995.1 Lachnospiraceae bacterium | reverse complement strand
CCCAGCTCCCGGCACAGCGCCAGCTCCCGCTCTGCGGTTAGCAGCTTCTCCCTTGCCCGGTAGCTCTGCCACATATCAAACCGGTTGGCACAGTCGCTTCCGATGAAATTGCACCCCCGCAGCCACGGCAGCTTCTCGTACCACCTGTTGGCACTTTCTGCAGACCATTGTGTCTTCATACTATACGATTCTCCTTTTGTTTTCCACCCAAAATCCTGTGTATTTTGTTCCAATTTCTGCCAGTTTTTGGATTTCTTTTATGACTATTTCCCTATATGAACTATAATACATCCTTCCTGTTTCTGTATAAACGGAAAATCCTGCTGGAAAAGTGCAAATTTCTGCATGACTTTTATTCCATATATTTTGTATGGAACTTATCGGAAAACAAACAGGCCGACAAAACCAGAGGAGGGATAGTGACTTGCCTGCATCACTATCCCTCCTCCGGAGTTTTTATCATAATTTCTCTATATATCAGATTATTTCATCTTCTCACCGGCCTTTAGCCATTTGCAACGAGCTCCTTCACAATCTGTTCTGCCATTGCCTCTATACTCGCATGGGGATTATCCCACAAGATTCCACACATAATCTCAATCATTTTCGGCAGAAAGACAATGGAAATTCCCCTGGAAATCACCTTTTTCACCACATCTGACAACAGAGTATAATGTATCTTCTCAGGGACAATCCCGTCTATCAACGCCGGATAGTCTGTCCTCAGATAATCTGTCAGCAGCTTCATCAGATCCGGATTCATGATTTTGCCATAATCTCTCCTGACAGCTTCAGCCAGTTTCTGCAGCATGTAGTCCAGGGAATCTCCGTCTACCTTTTCCAGCTGCTCCGCATATAACACTTCCTGGTAGCAGAGAATTCTGAATTCACAGCCTTCCAGTTTCAACTCATCCCGTATCCGGACCACGGGCATCAAAATGCCTTCCTGTGCCAGCTTTATCCGCAGTTCCACTATTTTGCTCACAAAAGAATCCCCCTGAAACAGCGGAATATACTTTTCGCCTATCACAATTTCCAGAGGCGTCAGCGCTTTGCGCAGATTATTCCCGATCTCAGTCTGTATTTGCTCCGTCTGTCCGCCGGCATTTCCCGCATCTCCCTTAAGCTTGAAGCCCAGCAGATAGTCGGTGCTGACTTCCAGAAGCCGTGCAATGTCCGCAAGCATTGCAATGTCCGGGAAGCTTAATCCTCTCTCCCATTTGCTCAATGCCTGAGGCGTTACCCCCAGTCTGCCCGCCAGCTCCTCCTGGGTCATATTCCTGTTCTGACGGCATGCCGATATTTTTTCTCCGAAATAATTTGCTTCTCTCGTCTGCTCCATTTTACTTCTCCCTTCCCTTTTTGCATATTTTCAGCTGGACTTGCTCCTGCTTTTCCTGCTCTCTTTGCGCAGCCTCTATGCCGGTAAGCTTTCTGCTTTCACTATAACAGACATCCTGAGAAAAGTAAAACAACCTGCCGTTCATTTCTATCTAAACCGCAGAACTTTGATAAAAATCTTGTTTTCGTGTATTATTATTATTTATAAAATCTCGTTTTTGTGTATTACTATGGCTTACAAAAATCTCGTTTTTGTGTATTATGACATTTACAAAATTCTTGTTTTCATGTATTATATAGATAAAAGAAATCTTGTTTTCGTGTATTATCAGGTTTTATAATTTTGCGAATCCGTGGTAAACTATCTGATAAAGGAGAAGGCAATGAAGAGAAAAATTTACACTGAATTATTGAACTGGAAGAAAAAGGGGGCAGGAAAAACCGCTCTGTTAATAGACGGCGCGCGTCGTGTGGGAAAAAGCTACATTGTGGAGAATTTTGCGAAAAAAGAATACAAAACATACATTCTGCTTGACTTCAACCGCATTGACAAGGAAGTCACCGACCTGTTTCTCCACTACCTCAATGATCTGGATACCTTTTTTATGTATTTATCCGGTTATTATAATGTGAAACTTTATGAACAGGAATCTCTGATCATCTTCGATGAAGTCCAACTGTTTCCGAAAGCCCGGGCCGCCGTGAAATATCTGGTGGCAGACGGCAGATATCATTATATAGAAACCGGTTCCCTGATGTCTATCAAAAAGAATGTACAGGATATTGTAATTCCCTCCGAAGAACGCCATATGAAAATGAATCCCATGGATTTCGAGGAATTTCTCTGGGCCATGGGAAATGACACGCTGATGGAAATGATCCGGCAATGTTTCGATGGGAAAAAGCCCATGGGGCAGGCTGTGCACAGAAAGGCCATGACTTTATTCCGACAATATATGATTGTGGGTGGAATGCCCCAGGCCGTACAGGAATATACTCTGACCCGGGATTTCGACGAAGTGGACAAAATAAAGCGGGATATTCTGTCTCTGTATCGCGCAGACATTATCAAGTACGCAGAAAGTTATGCTTTAAAGGCAGAAAGTATTTTCGATGAAATCCCTGCCCAGCTCCAGAAGCATGAAAAAAAATTCAGACTCTCCTCCCTGAAAAAAGAAGCCCGTTTCCGGGAGTATGAAGATGCCCTGTTCTGGCTGGAAGATTCCATGATTGCCAATATCTGTTATAACTCCACAGAGCCGGGCATCGGTCTGAAGCTGAACAGGGATCGCCTGACGCTCAAATGCTATATGGCCGATACCGGCCTGCTGATCAGCCATGCTTTTGATGAGAACGGGATTGTAAGTGAAGAGATTTACCGGAAATTACTGTTTGACAAGCTTGAGGTAAACAAAGGGATGATCGTGGAAAACATTGTGGCGCAGATGCTTACGGCCGCCGGCCACAAATTGTATTTCTATTCAAATCCCTCCCGCAATGACAGTACCTCCCGGATGAAGATAGATTTCCTGATTGCCAAAAGCAAGATAAGCAGCCGCCATAACATTTCGCCCATAGAAGTCAAATCCGGGAAAAACTATACATTATCGTCTCTGCGCAAATTTATGGTAAAATTTGCGCAGCAGACGAACACTCCCTATGTACTTCATACGGGCGATTTAAGAGAAGAAAACGGCATCGTTTACCTTCCGCTTTATATGACATGCTTACTGTAAAAATCCTGTGACTTGCCTGACCAAAAAGTCTGTTTTACGGTTTCTGTGCATCCGAAGTACCAGGGCTGGAATAACCGGGAAGCATTTCTTGAGGGGCATCCGAAGGCGGCGGTTCCGGAAATCCCTATTTGCTATTATTTACTCCTCTCACAACCTCGTACGGTTCTCCAGCTTTCAGGTGAATCTTCTCCCGCCGGTTCCCATATATCAGTGTTCTATCCTGATCTGTGTTTGTCAAAAGCACCGCCCGCACCAGCGCTCCATCCCTGAATTCCAGCTCCGCCGTCACTCTGCCTCTGGCACGTATGCCGCTGACCCGCCCCGTATGGAAGGCTGCGGGCAGCGCAGGAAGCAGTCGAATCTCCTCTGCGGTACTGAATAAGAACATTTCCGCAATTCCGGAGAGACTTCCCAGGTTCCCGTCAATCTGAAAAGGAGGATGGGCGTCAAACAGATTCGGATATACACCGCCTCCGTCATGATAGTTAAAGAAATCGCTGTTCCCTTCTTTCCCGTCAGGCATTACATAGCGCAGCTGCTCCTTCAATAATCGTAGGGCATGTTCTCCGTCCCGGAGCCTCACCCAGGTATTGACTTTCCAGCTCAGACTCCATCCGGTTCCCACATCCCCTCTGCCCTCCAGGCTTCTGCGGGCGGCCTCCGCCAGCTCCGGCGTCCGCTCCCGGTCAATCTGGTCTCCCGGATACAGTGCGTACATATGAGAAATATGGCGGTGCTGAATCTCCCATTCGTCAATTTCTTCATTCCATTCCAGTATTCTTCCGTCTCCGCCGACCCGGAGAGGCTTCAGTCTCGGCAGCTTCTCCGCAAGTTCACCGGCCAGACTATCCTTTTTGTCGAGGATTTCCGCCACCCGGATATATTCCTCAAATACCTCTCGGACAATACTCATGGTCATGGCCGTGGATTCCGTCACCGCTCCTCTGAAACCGTCTTTTTCATAATGGTTTTCCGGAGATGTGGACGGAGCGAACACCAGATACCCTTCCGCATTCTCCACCAGGACATCCCGATAGAAGACTGCGGCGCCGCGAAGCAGCGGATACGCTGTTTCCTCCAGGAATGTCTTATCCAACGTATATTCATAGTGTTCGTACAGATGCCTGCACAGCCAGCCGGCGGACATTGGCCAGAAAGCATATACTGCCGCGCCTCTCCCCTTTCTTCCCACAGGCGTGGAAAGCCGCCAGATGTCCACATTGTGATGGGATACGAATCCGTCCGCATTGTAGTAATTCCGCGCCGTACGCGCCCCTGTCACCGCCAGCTCCCGGATCAGAGCAAACAAAGGCTCATGCATGGCACCCAGCCCGCAAATCTCCGCTCCCCAGTAGTTCATCTGTGTATTGATATTTACCGTGTAGTTCGAGCTCCAGGGCGGACGCACCTGTGCATTCCAGATACCCTGAAGATTCGCCGGCTGTGTGCCGGGTCTGGAACAGGATATCAGCAAATACCTTCCATAGTGGAAGAAAAGCTCATACAGTCCCACATCTCTTCCTTCCGGATAAAAATCTAAGATACGCCGGTCTGTGGGAAGCTCCGTATGGCTTTCCGCTTCCAGCGCAAGCTCCATACTGTCAAAAATGGGACAATACTCCTGCCTGTGACGGGCTTTTGCTTCCTCGTAATCCACGCTGAGCGCATGTTCCATGTCTGCGCCGCACAGGACAGTTTCTTCAGTTCCTTCTACAAAAGGCTGCTTCTCATACCCGTTAAAGCTGGTTCTGATACAGATTCGAATTACCGCTTCGTCGGCTTCCTGTATCCGAAGTTTCCCTCCTTCCGCATGGATTTCACCGCCTTTCGTCTCCGCTGACACAATCATGCAGAAACGCATTCCCTTTCTGGCGTCGTCCTCTTCATAAATGACAGGATTCTCCGACTCCAGATAGCTTGGCGCATCATAGGAAGGTGCGATTCCCGTAAGAATCAGCTTGTTTCCCTCCGGGCGGCAGTCAGACCGAAGCAGGCTTTCCGCTTCCAGCGTAAAATCCAGCTTCCCCTCTCTATCAGCCGTAATCTTCATGTACAAAGCCTGTTCCGGTGCGGAGATAAATGCCTCTTTCCGATAAGTCGTTCCATCGCAGACAAAAGAAGATTCCACCTGGGCAGTTGTCAGCAGCAGCCTTCTCGTATACTGTGATATTTTCTCTTCCCGGAAGTGGAAACGCAGTCTGACATTTCCGGCAGGAAGATAAGAATCTGTAAACTCTCCCAGAAGATAATCCTCCACCTCCTGCTGGGATTCCTCATACCTTTTCTCCAGAGCAAGCTGTCTGGCCTTCACATAATGAGGATATACATCCGAAAGACTGGTATCCTTCGGATATCCGGACCATAATGTATCTTCATTCAGCAAAATGCTTTCCTCGACGATACCCGAATCAAGCATTGCCCCCAGCCTTCCGTTCCCCAGAGGAAGCGATTCCTCCCAATATTCGGCCGGTCTGTCATACCATAATTCTCTGTTGCCGTGCATAAGCCTGTGTCCTCCATCTGTTTTCATTTGCGGCGGTTGCTGCCTCTGCTACTGTTCCTTACTATTTTTTCATACTCTCTATTACACAGCTGTGGTGTTTATTGGCATCATCACTGTCATAATTTATCCCCACAGCCAGTATCTCGCCCGTATACCCTTCCAGCGCCTGGGTGTAATGTCTGTCCCTGATCTGCTGTATAGCCGCGTTAACTGTCATATCATATTTTAGCTCTACGACAAGTGCTGGTTTCTTTACCGCAGGCAATGGCAGAAATACCACATCCGCGAACCCTTTGCCTGACGGCAGCTCTCTTATGAGTCTGTAATCCTTTCTGGCACTGTAATATGCAAGCCCAAT
>JAAWLQ010000268.1 GCA_022797995.1 Lachnospiraceae bacterium | reverse complement strand
CCCTGTAAATTATTGCGGGAACCCTGGTCTCAGGCGCAGGCCCTCTGTTGGTCATCGCAGGAATCTCGGTCTTAGGCCTCAGGACCTTGAAGGTCCTTGCACGAGCCTGGCCCCTTGTGAACTAAACGCGAAGTTATCTGAATTACCGCCCCAAAATCAATACACATAAATCGCATACAAAAATGCACCCAAAAACCAGTCCTCATCCATCAAAAAAATGTTGCAATCCACCCCAAATTGTGTTAACCTGTTCTCAGGCAAAGAATTCTGAATTCTGTTTTTCATCTGAAGGCTGTTCAAAGCCTTTCAAATAAGTTCAAACTTCTTGCCGGGTATAAACCCAAATCCCAGAAACGAGGAACAATAGACCACGGCAGGAAGGAGAAGCGCTTTCCTGCACATTGCACAGAGAAATGGACATTTCTCAGAAAGGAAAGACTGCTTATGGATGTAAGAAAAGAGTTACAGAATTTACCGGACAGACCGGATGTACAGGACGTACAGGAAGCAGAAGTGGATAAGCCCCACGATAAGGGCTACCGCAAAAGCCTGTCAAACCCGAAGGAATTCCTGCATTTTCTCAGAAAGTATGTGGGAGACGACTGGACCAAAAAGCTGAAGGTCTCAGACTTAAGCCTTTGCGACACTAAAATGCTGGAAAAGGATTATCAGGGCAGAGAGGCAGACCTGATTTACAAGGCCTGCCTGCCGGAGAACAGGGATATTTTTATCTTTATTTTGCAGGAGCTGCAGTCCTCGGTGGACTACACTATGATTTTCAGAGTCCTGATGTACGTGGTGAACACATTGTTAAAACACTTCCTGAACACACCGGAAAATGTGCGGGAGAGCGCCGGATTTCGCCTGCCCGCTATGGTGCCGATTATTTTCTATAACGGCGCGGAGAGCTGGACAGCAGTGAAAAGCCTGAAAGAATACCAGAACTGCGGCGACCTGTTCGGGGAGCACGTTCTAAACCTGAAGTATTATCTGATAGATCTGTCGAAGATTAAGGAGAACTATATCCTTTCGACCAATACGGTATTGGATAATATTATGTACTGCGACAAATTCAGGAAAAAGGACGAGCTGGCGGAGGCTATCCGCACGACATACAAAAGAATAGAAGCTTTGGGTGCACAGGAGAAAGAGGAGTTTCGTAACTGGGTAAAATACATACTGCTGTCGATCTGCGGGAATAAGAAGGCAGTGGTGGAGGAAATCCTGAACTGGACAGGAAAGGGAGAGGATGATATGGCATTTAAGTATAACATCATCAAAGCATTTGAAGACGAAAGGGCCGAGGGTAAAGCTGAGGGCGAGGCCAGCGGTGAACTTCGGAAAGTCATCAGTCAGATTCGGAAGAAAGTCTCCAGAGATATGTCTGCGAAGGATATTGCAGATATGCTGGAAGAAGATATGGATCTTGTGGTTCGAATATGTGATACTCTGAAAAAGCATCCTGATTGGGATGATGAAAAGATCCGTGAGCTATTGTAATTTTATCGACTCATACCAGGGTTGTTATGAATGAAACGCGAATTTCCCCACAAACGCAGCCAAAGGAGAGATACCATGAAAACCATACTCAGCAAAAGCAGCATAAACAAGCTCCTCCCCAACCTCTCCTGCTATATCCTGAGCGCCCTGCTTCTCTTTGGCCTCAAATATTTCTACAGCGGGGCCGGAAGTGATGCCCTGAAATGGATTCTGGCTCCTACCACAAGGTGGGTGGAACTCTTAAGCGGAATTCCTTTTGTCTATGAACAGGGCACCGGCTATGTTAATCACAGCCAGCGTCTTCTCATCGCGCCCTCCTGTTCCGGCGTACAGTTTATGCTGATCACCTTTGCCATGCTTGTCTTCTCCTTTCTGCACCGGATTGGAAAAACTGTTCCCACAGATTCTCCCCGCCATTTTCATCCCGCCTGGAATAGACTGCTTTGGGTAGCCGCAAGTCTGCTGCTTTCCTATATGCTGACCATTTTGGTCAACGGGCTGAGAATCATTGCGGCAATCTACCTTCCGGTTTATTTTGAAGAAAACCGTTTTCTGCAGGAACTGTTATCCCCTGAAAGGCTTCACACAGTCATCGGCATCATAGTTTATTTTGTCTCCCTGCTGACCGTTTATCAGTTGACCGACTATGCTTTTCAAAAAAGACACGGGAAAGGCAGGGACAATATATCCTCGTTAAAACGCTTCCTCCGCAAATGTCTGTCTCCTGTGTTCTGGTACTTTTTCATCGTGCTGGGCATCCCTTTTCTCAACCGGGCTTACCGGAAAAGCGGCGCACAATTCACAGAATTTGCATTTCTTGTGACAGGATGCTGTGGAATCGTTTTGTTGTTATATGCACTGTCTGTTCTTGTCCTGAAGGTCTTCCGCCGCAGGTCAGACTCTCCTGAACAGGCAGCTGAACGTCAGGAGATATAGAAATACAAAAAGACGGTACAGCCTCTGTAATTTGAAGCTATACCGTCAAAATCGAACTATTTTCCTGCAGAAAAAACAGAAATGCCCCTGTGCTATTCACCGATTCCTTCCACACAGTTGTGCATCAGCATGGCTATGGTCATGGGGCCCACCCCTCCCGGAACCGGCGTAATGGCCGAAGTCCTGGGAGCAACACTGTCAAAGTCCACATCTCCGCAGAGCTTTTTGTTCTCCATTCTGTGAATCCCCACGTCGATGACCACGGCTCCTTCCTTCACATAATCTGCATTCACGTACTTCGGTTTCCCGATGGCCACCACCAGGATATCTGCTCTTCTGGTAATCTCCTTCAGATTCTTTGTTCTGGAATGGCAGACTGTGACGGTACCGTTCTCCCGAAGCAGCAGCGCGGCCATGGGTTTTCCCACGATATTGCTCCTGCCCAGAACCACGCATTCCTTTCCTTCGATTTCGATTCCGGAACGTTTCAACAGCTGAATCACACCCGCCGGCGTACAGGACACATATCCCGGCCTGCCGATACTCAGATTACCCACATTCACAGGATGGAAACCGTCCACATCCTTCTCCGGAGCGATGGAAAGTAATATTTTGTCCTCGTCGATCTGTTTTGGCAGAGGCAGCTGCACCAGAATTCCGTTTATATCTTCCCGCTCATTCAGTCCTCTGATCAGCTCCAGCAGCTCTTCTTCCGTTGTTTCCTCCGCCAGCTCATAGGCTTCGGAGCGAATTCCGATATATTCACAGGCTTTTTTCTTGTTTTTCACATATACGGCGGAGGCGGGATCATTTCCCACCTGAATCACTGCCAGGCACCGCTCTGTCCCCCGGGCCTTCATCCCTGCCACCTTCTCCTTTAATTCATCCTTGATTTCCTGAGAAATCTTTTTTCCGTCGATTAACTGTGTCATTTTCTTCTCTCCTGTTCCTGTATTTTATACTCATTGTCTAAAACATTTTTCAAATGAAATGTATAACGAGTAAGCGTTACTGCAATATCATTTTGATCCGAATACCTCAAGCACCGGTTCGATTGTCATATAGTATGCTTTCCGCTCCTTTAAAGCATCTTCGTCTTCAACACCAGATTGGATGCGTTCCTGTATCCAAGTTTCCCGTAAAAATGTTCATGGAATTTATCGTTGACAGCAGTCAGCTGTATCAGCAGAGCCCCGTCCTTTTTTACTCTCGCTTCGATTTCCTTCATGAAGGTGGTTCCGATTCCCTTTTTCTGGCAGTCTCCTGCCACCATGATCTCCACCAGGTCATAAGCAAAGCCGTCGTCATACTGCTCGTAATATCCCAGCGCAAGAGCGATGATTTCACCGGCGTCCTCCAGAACCATGCAGCGGGAATCCTCCCGGCTCAGTACCTGGTGTATGCGCTTATATGTCGTCTCTTCCGTCCATTCATCGCCATCCTGACTATTGTAATACTCTATATACATCGGGATCAATCTTTCTATATCTGCTTCCGTCATGCTTCTGCATACCATTCTGTCCACTCCTTCCTGCACTTTTCATTTCGCCTGGATTTTGTATAAATTCATATGCGCTTCCCGCAGTCAATAAGCTGCTCAATATACATAGGGCATATGCCCCGTAATCCGGGCGTAGCTGTCCAGAATTCCGTCCAGAGGAACACACCAGTATCTGGTTGGTTTGACGGAAAAGGCATATGCCATACAGATCAGGTTGCCGTATCCGTCTATGATCGCCGAGCCGGAATCCCCATGCACCAGCTCCACAGTTACTTCCGTATGGTACTGCTGCCTGTTCCACTCGAACAGCTGCTTTATTTTGACCAGATTTCCGGTAGTGACATGAATCAGTCCTCCCTCTCTGTCAATTCGCTCCAATGCCACTTCAAGTCCCTGCTGGTCCAGTTCTTCCCAGTAAGTCCTGTCTATATGTACGGTCATCAGCTGATCCAGCAGTCTCTCCGGCACGTCTCCTCTGTTCACCACCACCACGCCTACGTCATACCCGTCGCTGACCCCCAGAACCCGGCCTCTCACTTTCGTGCCTTCATAAAAATAAATGTCCCACTGGTCATTTTTTTCCACAACATGGCGGTTGGAGCAGATGTATATATATTCTTCCGTAATCTCCATGATATAGCCGGAGCCGGAGCTGTAGCCGCCTCTCCCCTTGTCATAGTACAGATGCACAAACGTGGGACGCATGTATTCCAGCGTTTCTTCCATGTTCTCCTGCTCCGAGACTCCTGCGTCATAGATATTTGGCGCCCCCAGAACAGTATCCTTCCTGTAATCGATTTGCCGCCAGCCTATCAGCTCCTGGATGTCCTCCGCCTCAGCCACCATGATTCTCGCCTCGGCCACAGTCTCAAGTCCACAGCTGTCCTCGGCCAGATAGCGCAGGGGATATACGCCTTCCCTGTCCAGCTCTATCTCAGAGTCATCCACCTTTATTTGAGCTGTCAGATCACCGTCCATATCGTCCCAGGCTGTCACTGCCTCCAGGTAATCAGGTTCACTTCCCGGCACACAATAGAAATTGCGAATTCCCTCCAGTCTGGGCGGTGTGTCCACAATGACCTGAACCCTGCCTTCACTCTCATTTCCGGCCCGGTCTCTGGCACATATTTCCAGCTCATATTCTCCCACCTGGTCAAAGCGGATTTCCTTCTGCTCCGCCCCATCCCATCGAAAAAAGGTCTCTGTAAGAGGATCGGCATCGGACACTCCCTCAATGACATCCTCCACCCTGCAGGATGCATCCGCCGGGAGGCAAATCCGGCCATCCCTCCACAGGATCTCCGGCGGCACGGTGTCCTGAATGGTTATGGTATAGGTATAGGTTGTATTTCCATGGTAAACAGACGCCTGATAGACCCCGGTATGTCCTTCATCCACCTGGGACAGGTCAAGCTCCCCCAGATGTACGGACCAGTCAGACCCGGAAAGATAGTCTGTTATGTCCTGACTCAAAGGGTCCCCATACTCGCAGACCGCTTCGCTGAACACCGGCACTACCCTGTAGATATAAAAATAGAAGAAAACCATTCCTGCCATAAGCAGGGAAATGCACATAAGGAAAATCAGCAGCTTCCTCCCTCTGTGCCTTTTATCTGTGCTTCTCACCTTTACTTTCCCCGTCCCCCGGCCGCACAGCTTTGTACGGATACGGGTTTTTCTGATATTAAGAGCTTAGCACCGCCATGCTTTTTTGTCAACGGATAGGTATGTCATATCAGTGTCAATACTTGACAATTCCCGAACATTCATATATTCTTAGGACAACCAAAGTTATCTTTTCAGGTAGCAGTTCGGCGGCCTGGCGGAACTGTTGCATTTTTAGTTCGTCTAAATCTTGTTTTCAGAGTAACTACTCAGAAAGGGGAATTTTGAACCTCAAGTATCGTCATGAATTGAAATTCTTATGTGAAGAAAACAGTCTCAGATTCATGGAGGAGAAGATCCGGCACCTCTGTAAGCCGGACCCCCACGCCGGGAATTC
>JAAWLQ010000267.1 GCA_022797995.1 Lachnospiraceae bacterium | reverse complement strand
AAATTTCCTCTGCCGGCGTACAATGCCTCCTCCGCCCCGGAGCCGTATTTCCCTTCCAGAAAGTGTCCAAAAGCATCCAGATCTCCGAAGAATAACAGCTGCTTTTCCGTTCCTCCCGGCGTCAGCACCCGATATCTGGCACAGTTTTTGCTGGCTCCCATCTTATATCCGCCCCGGAAAATCAGGTCTTTCTGTGCAAACAGCGGTTTCGGATTTCCCACCCCGAAGGGTTCCAGCAGCTCCAGCTCATCCGCTATTTTTTCATTCCCATAGTCCAGCGGCATTGGAACATCAATATGTACTTTCGGAATAAAGTCCTCCGGCTGCAGCGCACATCTTTCATTCAGCTCCCGCCCCAGAGCCCCGATATCTTCCTCCTTCATGGACAGCCCCGCGGCCATGGCATGTCCGCCGAATTTGGTAAAATACCGGCTTACCTCCGTCATGGCCTCATACATGTGATATCCTTCCACGGAACGCCCGGAACCCTTCACCCCTTCTTCCCCCTTTGTCAGGATAAAAACGGGATGATTATAACGCTCTCTGATTCTGCCGGCGATGATTCCCGCCAGACTTTCATGCATCTCAGGCAGAAAGATCACCATGACTTTATCCTTCTCCATGTGGTGCTCCGCGATATACTGTTCCGCCTGCTCCACGCCCTTCAGCGTCAGATTCTTCCTGCTGTCATTCAGCTCCTTCAGCTCTCCCGCGGCACTCATGGCCTCTGCTTTGGACCGGCTCTGCAAAAGCTCCAGCGCCCGCCTGGCCGTATCCAGTCTCCCGGTGGCATTCAGACAGGGTCCGATCACAAATCCCAGATGATAAGCGCTCAGCCGCTCCGGCTCGATGCCGTTGACCTCCATCAAAGCTCTGATTCCCTGATTCCTGGAATTCCTCAGCCGCTTCAGGCCCTCTTTTACCAGAATGCGGTTCTCATCCTTCAGCTCCATCACATCGCAGACCGTGGACAAAGCGGCAAATTCCAGCAGCTCTTCCATCGCCTCCCCAAGCTCTCTGCTCCGGGTTCTCTCCGCCAGGGCCGCCGCCAGCTTCCAGGCCACCACGCCTCCGCAGATTCCTGGGAAGGGATAGCCGCATTTCTCCTGCTTCGGGTCGATTACCGCCAACGCAGGGGGAAGCAGTTCCCTACGTCCCTTTTCATCCTGCACAAAAGGCACCTCGTGATGGTCGGTGACAATGACCCTGATTCCCATGGAATTCGCGAGAGCAATCTGGGGCGCCGCCGCAATCCCGTTGTCACAGGTCACAATCATCCCAACGCCGTCCCGCCCGGCCTCTTCTATCATATGCTCATTCAATCCGTAGCCGTCGTGTATCCTGTGGGGAATCGCCGTGTCCACATTTCCTCCAAGCAGCTGTATGGTTCTGGTCAGAATGTAGGAGGAGCAGATACCGTCCACATCGTAATCTCCGATAACCCGGATATAACTTTTCTCCTCCACCGCCTCCAGGATCTGCTCCACCGCCTTCTCCATATCCTTTAGCAGCCACGGAGAATAACAGTCCGCCAGTGTCCCGTGCAGGAATTTCTCCACCTCCGCCTCTTCCGTCAGATCCCGGTTCCGCAGCACTCTGGCCACAACGGGGCTGATATGAAATTTCGCGGCCCATTTGTCAAAATCCGCTTTTTTCGTCGCCACATACCATTTTTCCATTCCAATTATCCCTCTTTCGTCCCACGATTCAGCCCTTTCGCGCTCCGGCTCCTCTGTCCAGAATCCCGTTCAGCCTGGAGAACAGCATAAACGCAGTCACCGAAGCCGCGATGATATCGCTGACCGGCTCTGCCACGAACACGCCGAATACCTTGTCGGAGAACAGATACGGCAATATAAAAATCAGCGGGATCAGCAGAACAAGCTTTCGCAGACATGCCATCAGCAGACTGATTCTGGCCTGCCCAAGGGCCATAAAAGTCTGCTGACATCCGATCTGCACCCCGGTGGAAAAAATACCCGCCATGTAAATCCGCATTGCCCAGACGGTATAATCCACCAGCGAAGAATCGCTGCTGAAAATTCCGGCGAATACCTGCGGCACCAACAGCAGCAACAGCCACAGCAGAGACGCATAGCCCGCACAGGCCAGGAACTGGCAGCGGAAGGCCTGCTTTACCCTCTCCTTTTTGCCGGCGCCGAAATTAAAGCTCATAATGGGCTGTCCTCCCTGACAGATTCCCTGCAGGGGCAGTGTCACCAGCTGACTGCAGGAGGATATGATGGTCATGGCTCCCACGGCCACGTCTCCGCCAAAACGGGACAGACTGCTGTTGAAGCTGATATTCAGAATACTTTCCGTGCTGAGCATGACAAAAGTCGAGATACCCAGCCCCAGACAGGGCAGGATAATTCTCGACTCAAGTTTCATATTGGCAGCCGTCAACTTCAGCATTGTCCTGGGTCCCCTCAGGAAGATAAGAACCCACACCGCGCTGACAGCCTGGCTGAGCACTGTGGCCACAGCGGCCCCTCGGACTCCCATGGAAAATCCAAAAATCAGAATGGGGTCCAGGATAATATTGCACACCGCACCCACCACCGTGGTAAGCATGCTGAATTTCGCAAATCCCTGTGTGGTGATAAAGGGATTCAGTCCCATGACAATCATCACAAACACAATCCCCAGAATATAAATCCGGGCATAGGACAATGCATAAGGCAGAGTCACGTCACTGGCCCCGAAGAGACGCAGCAGTTGTGGTGCAAAGCAATAAAATACTACGGTCAGTATCACCGCAAAAAGCATTAAAACGGAAAAGCAGTTCCCCAGAATTTTCTGCGCTTCCTCTCTGTCGTTTTTCCCCATGGCAATAGCCGCCCGGGGTGCGCCGCCGGACCCTGCCAGCATGGCAAAGGCATTGATCATCATTAATATAGGAAGAAACAGTCCCACTCCCGTCAGCGCGGCTGCCCCCGCCTCCGGAATATGTCCTATATATATCCTGTCCACAATATTGTACAGCATGTTGATCAGCTGCGCCACCACCGCCGGAATCGCAAGATTCAGCATTAATCTGGGGATGCTGCCGCTTCCCATGTCCTGTTTTGCCGCCATTCGTACAACCTCCATTCCAATCCCGCTCTCTTAATGCATTGTAGCAGATATGGAGATTTATGGCAACATGGCAATTTTATTCTGCCAGATACATTTTCAGTCCGTCCTCCACCTTCTGTAAGGTATTCTCCCTGGACTGCCCGCCGTTGAAGTAGCCTTCCAGGGCTTCTATCAGCACTTCCCGGATTTTGGCATCCTCGCCCACAGGCTTATTCAGCCCCTTACAGATTTCCACAAGTCTCTGTGCCGTCTCAGGCGTGAAATCCTTAATCGTGAATGGCACAGAGCCTCCTTCCGCCTCAATGGCAGTCTCCGCCTCCGCGTCGGAACGGTCACGGCCGGCCAGCGCCTCCAGCGACGCACTGTTGACAGGGAATCCGCTGTAATAATCGGTACCCTGAACCGTTTCCGAAAGGGCGAATTTTATAAAGTCCTTTGCCGTATCCTTATAATTGCTCTTGGAACAGATTCCCATCTGCATGGAGGGAATAAAGCTGTTCTCAAATGCCGCAAATTCTCCCTTCACATAATCCGCCATGGCGATGGGGGCCATGCTTCCGTTAAAGCCGTCCGCTTCATAGAAGGCCAGCTTTGCCTGGGAAGCCAGCTCCCACATGTTGAATGCCCGCTCATTCTCATCCCTGGAGGGCAGTATGCCGCAATTCTCCGACATTCCCTTCAGATAATCCAGATAGATTCCCAGCGTCTCTTTATCCAGCTGTTTATCTTTTACGATTTCATTACAGAAATAGGGGTAGAATCTGTCCACCAGTTCGCTCACAGTCAGACCGCCCATATAATTGTAATCCGCCCCGGAGAGGAAGGCCGCCAGCTTTTCCATGGACTCCATATCTCCCGCGCTGATATCTCTTCCCAGCACCATTGGAAATGCAAACTGCAGGGGCACCACATACCGTTTTCCGTCATCCTTTATATAACTCTTCGTAATATTGGCGAGGATTTCCCCTCCCGCTTCCATGGGATCCAGCACATCATTAATGTCTTCCAGCAGTCCCTTCTCCGCATAGGAATCTATATCCAGGTGATCCATCACCAGAATATCCGGCGCGTCTTCTCCCAGAAGCATGGTGTTCAGTTCCTGATATACCGCGTTATAATCCGTTTCATCGTAATAATACATGGGATATACCGCTTCCACCGTAATCAGTACTTCCGGATGTGCTTTGTGATAAGCCACCGCAGCCTGTTTCAGAATACTGTTGTCATAAACTGTGTAAAGCCGCAGTCTCTCCGTCACTTCCGTGACGGCCTCCGGATCGTATTCATATTTTCTCAGCACATTTCCGCCTCCGGAAGTCCGGAACATGGTATATATTCTTCCGTCCGCCGTGGCGGTGAGGCTGACACACCATCTGTCCGACAGCGCGAAATCCGTCTCCACGCCTTCCATCAGCTTCTCCCACTCCGTATTGCCGGAAGACTGCTTTCCGCGGAAAATGCCGTCCGCTCCCGCCGCAATCAGCGTGCCGTCCTTCAGCACACAGAACTGTACTCCGGACATACTCTCAGAAAAGGTGATCGTCTCCGCTCCTCCCGGTTTTCCATCCTTACATTTCTGCAGTTTTATATCGGCTTCCCCTATGGAACTGTTGGAATACAGATAAATATTCTCTCCGTCCGATATCATTGCGTCGCAATAATCGGACATCTGGCTGCTTTCCAGTGTCTTGCCGTCTTCTCCGCTCAGAATCTCCAGATTGGGCGAATTGACAGTTACCAGCGTTCCATTGTTCAGCACTGCCGCCGCGGAAATCATGGCATAACCGCCCCACTCGTTGGTGGCTGTCCATTCCTGAGGCGTAATATCCTGTGCTTCCCCTGCCCCGCCTTTCCACAGATGGCACTTGTAATCCGACTCTCCCTCCGCCACATAACCGGCCAGCAGATACTGCGTCCCGCCTTCTCCACACAGAAGCTTCACCTCCGTCCAGTCATTGGCTGCGGACAGCTCCAGGCCGTTCAGCCAGTCCGGTGTCACATCCGCAAACCCTTCTTCCTGCTGTGCCCACTCCTTCAGCTGAATCCTGTTATCTTCGTTCTTCATTGCCAGCAGATGCACTTTATCCTCCAGAGCATAAATCTGTCGTATATCCCAGCCTTCCAGCTGTTCGGGAAGCGCTTCCTCTGTCTCCACATACCGTCCCTTTTCAGGCTCGTCTGTGCCGTCAGTTCCGGCCGCACCGCCGCTGCCTCCTTTTCCGCACCCGGCAAGACTGCCTGTCAGAAGTCCAACACACAGCATTGCCGCCATCCATTTCATCCTTTTCATTTCTGATTACCTCCTGATAATAGTCCCGTAACGGTCCGAACAAGGCCCGGACACCTGCGGAGGATTTCCGGCCGCCCGGTACATGCGTCCGTAAATTCTCCGGGGCCTTGTCCGGACCATTACTGATTTCAGTTCCAAAACATTGTATACCTTACGCGGCCCACGTATCCTAATATTATCCTAATTGTATCTTTAGTGTATCTTAATCCTGCATACTACAATATGTCCAATTCCTTTCACCCTTTTCAGGCCTTTTTCTACACTTTTCAAATTGTATCCCGAAAATAAATGTGATACAATACATTTATCAACCATTACATATTCAGAGAGGAAAGAAAACAATGAAAAAACTGGTCACATCACTTTTACTTGCTGCTCTCATGGCACTCACACTGGCCGGCTGCGGCGCTCCTGACAAAAAGACAGGCTATCCCAACGAAGACGGCATTGCAGAAGGCGGTCTGGGCGATACCATGCATAACTGCTTTTTTGATTTCACCGTAAAAAGTGCTTATCTCTGTCAGGACTTCGACGAGTATACCACGGACGACGGCTATCTGTTAAAGGCGTTGCAGGAAGC
>JAAWLQ010000266.1 GCA_022797995.1 Lachnospiraceae bacterium | reverse complement strand
GAGGAATCCCGCAGCCACATAGCCTCTATATCTCCGGTAATCACATAAGCCCGGTCTCCCGGCAGGAAACGGGCCGTGGTGGCAGCCGTGCTGACAAAGCACTGCTGAAACATTTCTTTCAGTTTACCATCCGGCAGCCCTGCCGCCAGCTTCTCCGCCAGGGCGGACACCTCCTGCCGGAGCGCGTCTTCTTTTCTTTTCTCTTCCTGTCCCATTCTGATTCCTCCTATTCCAGTTCCGCAACAGGCCGCCCGGTACCCAGGTACAGGCAGAGAACTTCCGGCCGCTTAGTAATGCGTCCGCAAGTCCTCTGGGGCACCGGGCGGCCTATTGCTGTTTTTGCCAAGTCACGACTCCAGCAGCCTTGCCACAGTGGCGAACATGGTTCCTGTGGCGCCGGCCTCCAGTCTGCCGTTTGCTTTGCGTGATACCGCCGGACCCACCATGTCAAAGTGCGCCCAGGGCTTTCCTTTGGTGAATTCCTCCAGAAAGCACGCCGCCACGCTGGCCCCTGCCTTCTTGTCTGGCATGTAATTGGCCATATCCGCCGTTTTCGACCAGAACAGCTGTCGCCTGTAGCGCTGTCCCAGAGGCAGGCGCCACACAGGTTCTCCGCTTCCGGCCCCGGCTTTTTCCACCGTCCCGGCCAGTCCCTCTTCATTACAGAAAAAGCCTGTTGTCTCGTCCCCCAGGGCTTCTCTGCAGGAACAGGTCAGTGTCCCCAGGTCTATCAGGCGGTCCCCACGCTCCGCGGCAAAGAACAGCCCGTCTCCCAGCAGCAGCCTTCCTTCCGCATCTGTATTGTACACCTCCACTGTCCGGCCTGACAACATGGTAATCACATCTCCCATCCGAAGGCTTTTTGCTCCCACCGCGTTTTCCGCCAAAGGAATGACGCCCTCCACCGGGAAGTCACAGGCGCTTTCCGCCGCGTATTCCAACAGGCACAATACATCCGCGGCTCCGCACATGTCATATTTCATGCCCTCCATGTCGCCCATGGATTTCAGATGTATGCCGCCGCTGTCAAACATAACGCCCTTTCCCACCAGCGCGGTGACAGGTCCCTTTTTCCTGCCCTCGTAACGCAGATGCAGTAAAGCCGCCGGCGTCTCCGAAGCCTGATTCACCCCCAGGATTCCGCCGCTGCCCATCCGAGCAAGATCCTCATCCCGGAAAATCTCCAGCGACAGGAGCGCGTTGGCCCCAGCCAGCTGTTCCGCATAAA
Organism: Lachnospiraceae bacterium; assembly: GCA_022797995.1. Classification (GTDB taxonomy): domain Bacteria; phylum Bacillota; class Clostridia; order Lachnospirales; family Lachnospiraceae; genus Acetatifactor. The sequence goes on along the minus strand of JAAWLQ010000266.1, from coordinate 4,725 downwards.
GACAGAAATCATCTGCCGTCAGATAATTGGAGGGCAAATCCCCCAGCATTCTGGCATAGTTCCTGCATCGACCCAGCGCTTCCCTTTTCCTGATCCCTTCCCCGATTTCTTCTGCGGAAATCAGACAGACTGTCACATCCGGTACCGCCGCCAGTCTGTCCCGCAGCGCATATACATTTCCGCCGCCACACTCCCTCAGGGCTTCCTTTCCAAACCGGTACGCCCCCTGCAACAGACATTCCACGAAAAATCCTGCCGCCTCTCCTGCGGGCCCGCCAAACAGCTTTTCCGCAAAGGCATCCACATCAAACTGGCAGTCTCCGTTCAGCGCATATCCCAGCCTGTTTATACTCTCCCGCAGGCTTTCACGGTCCTCCTGCATTCCTCCGCAGGAAAGTACGGGGATCCCCTCCTGCATCTCCTTTTTATGGACAAATCTCATTTCAATACTCCTCTATTCTGAAAATTCACAGTCGCCCGGATGTCAAACGCAAAGAAAATGCGTTTTGGCACTCGAAAGTCTCGCAAAATTGCACAGGAATGTGTCCCGTGGACACATTGCAATTATTGACTTCGCGGTAGGAAGTGTCTGAACTGTTACCTCCAAACTACTGTGAAAGTCCTGTAATTTACCTGCAGAAAACCGCGCAAAGACAGCCGCACATCAAACCCGCTGCTCAAAGTCTATCTTCCAACTTGCGGTTTTGTGTGTATTTTCACAGTGAACCCCCAAGCCCTTCCTGGACTTCAATACCCCTGAAACGCTTTCAACTTTCTCCGAACAATCCGCCGTAAGCCTCTCCATATTCCGTCAGCAGCTTTTCCGCCAGGGAATAAGAATTGATCAGCGGGTGCAGCATCAGCGCTCTGACGGCCTTCTCCCGCGACTGTTCCACGATAGCCTCGGCCGCCAGTCTCTCATAATGTTTGATGCTGTTGATTAAAACCATGCAGTCCTCAGGCGGATTCTCCACCTTCACCGGCTGTATTCCTTCCCTTGACACCAGGCAGGTCATCTCCACTACGTCTCTGTCCGCAAGCTGTGGCAATGCGCCGTTGTTCTCCACAGACAGCACCAGATATCTTCCCTTATCCGACTGCATTCCTTCGATGCAGTCCAGCATTACGCCGGCATAACCGATGCCTTCCGGCACAGGCAGCTGCCCCCGCTCCTGCATGGGACGACCCTTTCCTCCTGTCTCCACGGCCATGTAAGAATTTTCTCTCTGCTGCATGTAATAAAGGAATGTCTGCAACATTTCCTCCGGGTCGGTGTCCGCGTCCATCCCCCGCAGCTCTTCGAACATCCTGCGGTTGATTTCCTCGATGTTACGCCCTCTGGCACTGCCCGCTTTCGTAATGTTCTCCAGCGCCTTCTCCCGATGATAGTAGTAATAGAGATACTCGTTGGGCAACAGGCCTGTCAGACGAAGGACACCCGGATCAAATCTCTGGAATTCTTCCACACCTTCCAGGAAGGCCGAATCCTCCAGCAATTCTCCCAGCATTTCTTTTCCTCCCACCTTGACGCTTCGAATCCAGGAGAGGTGATTCAGCCCGAAGAACTCCACGTACAGCTCCTCCTCCGGAATATTCAGATATTTCGCCATCCGGAACTTTGTGCTGCTGGGTGCATCGCAAATGCCGATCACTCGATTGTATCCGGCATTTTTCAGAGCCTGGGTCACCAGACCGGAAGGATTTGTAAAGTTGAAAATCCAGGCGTTGGGCGCATATTTCTGAATTAATTCGCAATATTCCAACAGCACGGGAATGGTCCGGGCCGCCATGGAAAATCCCCCCACTCCTGTGGTCTCCTGGCCGATGACACCGCACCGCAGGGCAATCTCCTCGTCCACCGTTCTGGAATGGTCTCCGCCCACCCGCAGTGTGGTCACTACATAATCCGCCCCGGTGACAGCCTCCACCGCATCCGCCGCGGCATATACCTTCAAATCTGATTCTCCCCGCCTCACCACATGAGCGCAGAGCTTTTCGATTATCTGCAGTTTTTCTCTGTTGATATCATAAAGCGCCACTTCGTCGATATGCAGTTTATGACAGCGCTTTAAAAGTCCGTTGATGAAGATCACGGTTCTGACACCGGCTCCTCCTATGACTGCTATTTTCATCTTAAAAAACCTCCTATTCCAGTTCCGTAACTGCCTTCCAGGACACATACGCCTGGATACAATTTCGGCTGCAAATGCATGCATCCGCAATTGTATCCGTGCCCTGTTCAGGCAGTTACTGATTCCAGTTCCGTAACCGCACTCCAGTACCCATACGCTTAGAAAAATTCCCGGCTGCAAGGGCATGCATCCGTAAATTTTTCTGGGTACTGTTCGTGCGGTTACTGTTTCCAGTTCCGTAACTATTCTTTATTTACTTCTACAAATTCCCGGAGTTTCTCCAGGGTGGGGAACATGGTGTTGCCGCCCAGGCCGGTGCAGGACAGGGCGCCGCAGCCGTTCCCCAGGCACAGGGCTGTCTCAGGATCCTCCCCTTTCAGGAATCCATATACGAAGCCTGCGTTAAAGGAATCTCCCGCTCCTGTGGTGTCCACCGCATTGACAGAGAACCCTTTTCGACTCCAGACTTGTCCGTCCCGGCAGCACAGGGAACCTTTTTTCCCCATCTTGATTACCGCCATGCAGCCTTTGGATGCGAAATCTTCCGCCGCTTCCCGGGCAGTCTCCTTCCTGCTGTAATGCAGGCTTTCCGTCTCATTCATCAGGAGTACATCCAGGTAAGGGAACAATTCATAAATTCTCTGGCTCCATTTCTCGGTGCTGTCCCAGCCTGTGTCAAAGGATACGGTGACATCTGTCTCCCTGCGGAGTTTCTGCAGGAAAGTAAGGTATGCCTCATGATTGACAGACTCCGCATAACCGGTCAGGTGAATATGTCCGGCCTGCGATACCTTCTCCATGGAAATTTCCCTGATATCAGGCACTTTGCAGTCTCCTCGGAAAGTGAGAAAGGAACGGTCTCTGTCATCCGTAAAGCTGATGGTACTCCCCGTTCTGGCATTTGCCCGTGTCTCCAGAAGGGAGATGTCCACACCTGCCTCTTCCATATAATTTTTCAGATATCCGCCATATAGATCCTCTCCGACACGCCCCAGAAACACGGGATGCATTCCCAGTCTGGCCAGTCCCAGCGCAAAAAGCGCGGCTCCTCCGCCCGGAGTCGTCTCCATCACAGGTACTTCCCACTCCTCACCCGCAGGCGGCAGTCTGTTCACATTCGGCACCAATATATCCACATTGATGTCTCCGAACACAAATACGTCCCACTTTTTCATCTCCTCTTTCCATCCTTTCCTTCCCCTTATGAAGATCCCCCGAGCTGTCCATAAGATAATGTCCTTATTCACGGCAGGAAACGGCCGAATGGCCATCAGTCCTGTAATACAAAACCGCCGCACAAAGTCCAGCCTTCTCAATACATCCGGCTTTTGTGCGGCGGTCAAACGCTCAAAGCATTTCCACGCCTTAGTGTTTACTGTCATCCACTCTGTGAACGACAACCAGCATATCTTCCTTTTCCAGTTCCACAACAGGCAACCTGAAACGGAACTTTTATCCTTTTACGGCTCCGATCATGGCACCCTGTGCAAAATACTTCTGAACGAAGGGATATACGCAGAGAATGGGAACCGTTGTGATAACCACTGCAGCCATCTTCAGAGAGTCCGAAGTTACCCGGCCCACACTCTGGGCTATGGCCTGTGCCACACTGGTAATCTCCTTTTCACTGGACATTGCCTTGGACAGCATCTGCTGCATGACAGTCTGTACTGGCCATTTCTTATTATCCGTCATATAGAAGGCGCCTGAGAACCAGTCATTCCAGTGGCCTACTGCCGTATACAGGCCTACCACAGCGATAACAGGTTTACTCAACGGCATCATGATCTTCGCATAGATTCCAAAATATCCACATCCGTCCAGTTTAGCCGATTCCTCCAGACTGTCTGGAATTCCTTCGAAAAAGGTTCGCATCATCATCAAATATGTCACGCTGTACAGTCCCGGTATGATATACACCAGATAATTGTTGAGCAAGTGCAGATTTTTATACTGAATATAAGTAGGCACTGTACCGCCTCCAAACAGCATGGTGAAAGTAATCAGGAAATTCAACACCTTGCCGCCGGGCAGCAGCTTTTCCTTTAATGCAAAAGCCGCAAGCGAGATACAGAGCAAAGTACAGAAGGTACCGACAACCACTCTGCCAATGGTAATCACATATCCCCGCATGATGCTGCCGTCCTTAAACACTTCATTGTAATTGTCCAGTGTCCACTCTCTGGGCCAGAAATACACGCCTCCCCTTGCGGCATCCTTACCGTCGTTAAAGGACAATGCCAGAACATTCAGACAGGGAAGGATAATGAGCAGACAGAAGGCAATCAGAATCAGATAAATAAAGGCCTGCATTATCCTTTCGTTCAGATTTGTCTTTACTTTTGTTCCTGTTTGCAAATGCCTATTTCTACTCATAGCACCCTCCCTGCATATTGTTTTCAACTCATGAATCATACTTTTTCATGATACTGCGGGAACAATCCCGCAGTATCATATCAATGTCATTGTCTCGTAAAATATTAGCGGTAAAAACTGATTGCCTTCGGATCTTCCTGATAAATCGCCTTCAGTTTTTCCTTGAACTTGTCTACACCTGCAGACTTCAACTGCGCCCGGAAGCTTTCAATGATGG
>JAAWLQ010000265.1 GCA_022797995.1 Lachnospiraceae bacterium | reverse complement strand
AGGATGAAGAGAGACTTTGATTTGCTTTCCATGGGAGAAATCATGCTGAGACTGTCGCCGCCGGACAACGAGCGCATTACCAGAGGGGACAGCTTCAGCAAACAGGCCGGCGGTGCGGAGCTGAACTCTGCCACCGGTGCGGCTATGCTGGGTCTGCGGTGCGGTATTATTTCTAAGCTTCCGGCCAACGACCTGGGCATGTACATCAAGAACAGAGTCCGGCTCTGCGGTGTCAGCGATGACTATCTGGTCTATGACAGGGATAAGGATGCCAGGCTGGGAGTGTACTACTATGAGAACGGCGCTTATCCCCGTAAACCGCGGATTGTCTATGACAGGAAGTACACTTCCGTGAACAAGATTTCCGTGGATGATTACGACGACAGCCTGTATTCCGCGGCCCGCTGTTTCCACACCAGCGGAATCACGCTGGCGCTGAGTCCCCAGGTCAGGGAGACGGCTGTGGAAATGATCAGACGTTTCAAGGCCCAGGGGACCATCATATCCTTTGACGTGAATTTCCGCGGGAATCTGTGGACCGGAGCCGAGGCGAAGGAATGTATCGAATCGATTCTGCCCTATGTGGACATTTTCTTCTGCTCCGAGGATACCGCAAGGCTGACCTTCCTGAAGGAGGGGGATGTGAGAACAATCATGAAGAGCTTTACCGGGGAATACCCCATTTCCATTGTGGCTTCCACACAGCGGGTGGTGCACAGCCCGAAGCGGCATTCCTTTGGCTCTGTCATTTACAGTGCCAAAGAGGATGTGTTCTATGAGGAGGCGCCCTATAAGGACATCGAGGTGGTGGACCGTATCGGGAGCGGAGACGCTTATATCTCCGGCGTGCTTTACGGGCTGCTGTCCCACGAGGGAGAGTATCAGCGGGCTCTGGAGTATGGGAATGCGGTCAGCGCTCTGAAAAATACGGTTCCCGGGGATCTGCTTTACACTGATCTGGATGAGATAGAGGGAATCATCAGGGAGCACAAGTCCACAGGACGCATTGCGGAGATGGATCGTTAGCGGTGAAGTGAGGTTCGGACGGGAGACGGAACCGGTTACAGAACAATATCAGCAGAATACGAGGAGGTTTATGATGTACACGGCAAAAGAGACACGTTATGACAGAATGAAGTATAATCGATGCGGGGCAAGCGGGCTGCTTCTGCCGGCAGTTTCGCTGGGAATGTGGCACAATTTCGGCTCCAATGGGAATTTCGACAATATGCTGGACATGTGCGAGACCGCATTTGACAATGGAATTACCCATTTTGATCTGGCCAATAATTACGGGCCGGTTCCCGGGGCGGCGGAGGAAAACTTCGGACGTATCCTGAGGAAAAGTCTCGGCGTTTACAGAGACGAGCTGATTATCTCCACAAAGGCCGGATATGATATGTGGCCGGGGCCTTATGGCAACTGGGGAAGCAAGAAATATCTGGTGGCAAGTCTGGATCAGAGCCTTCGGAGAATGGGGCTGGATTATGTGGACATTTTCTACCATCACAGGGTAGACCCCCACACTCCGCTGGAGGAGACGGCCGGAGCTCTGGATGGAATTGTCAGGAGCGGCAAGGCCCTGTATGTGGGCATTTCGAATTACAATAAGGAACAGACCATGGCCATTGCGGAGCTTTTCCGGAAGATGGGCACACCGTTCATCATTAATCAGAGAAATTATTCCATGTTTGACCGTTCCATTGAAAGGGATGGACTGAAGGACTATGCCGCGGCAAATGGCATCGGCATCATTACGTTCTGTCCTCTGGCCCAGGGCCTTCTGACAGATCGCTACCTGAAGGGAATTCCGGAGAACAGCCGTGTCAGAACAGACGGACGTTTCTTAAAGGAAGAATCCATCAGCGAAGAAAAGTTAAGCAGGGTGCGCGCATTGAACGTACTGGCAAAGGAGCGGGGGCAGAGTCTGGCGCAGATGGCACTGGCCTGGATTCTCCGGGACGGAGATATCACAAGTGTGCTGATCGGCGCTTCCAGGGCATCCCAGATACTGGACAATGTGGGTATGATTGAGAACCTGGAATTCAGCGACGAAGAACGCGCACAGATCGAGGAAATTCTGGCCTGAGGCCCATATTAAATCTTTTGAAATCGCAATGTGTCCCCGGATGCATTGCGATTTTTTTTGTAACGTTCAGTGTCCTGTCTGAACTGTTACATTTTCTGAAAATATTTTTGCAAAAACCTTCCATTCCTTCTTGACATTTTTCAGATTCGGAGTTATCATCATAAAAGTTTGAAAATCAAATAATTTGATAATCAAATAAATTGACTTTCAAACCATAATACATAGAATTGAAAACCACATTTGAAAATGTAAAAGGAGAGAACGAAAATGTTTGAAAATCTGAAGGCCGTAATTGAGGAAAGCTTAAACGTGGAGGGAGTGGAAATCACGGAGAGTACCGATTTTAAGGAAGATCTGGGGGCGGATTCTCTCGACTTGTTCGAGCTGGTGATGGCTATGGAGGAGAGATTCGGGATTGACATTCCTTCCGAGGATCTGGAGAAAATGGTTACGGTGGGCGATGTGATGAAATATCTGGCGGATAAAGGCGTGGATCTGTAATCCGCGGGCAGGGACAGGATATGAAGACGAGAATAACGAAACTTTTGGGAACGGAATATCCGGTGATTCAGGGAGGCATGGCCTGGGTGGCGGAATACCATCTGGCGGCGGCCGTGTCGGAAGCTGGGGGCTTCGGCATTATCGGCGCCGGCGGCGCGCCGGCCGGATTTGTGCGGGAGCAGATCAGGAAGTGTCGGGAGCTGACGGATAAGCCTTTCGGCCTGAATATCATGCTGATGAATCCGGAGGCGGAGGCCATAGCGAATGTGGCCGCGGAAGAGAAGGTATGTGCGGTGACTACCGGCGCGGGCAATCCGGGCAGATACATGGCCCTTTGGAAGGAAAACGGCGTGAAGGTGATTCCGGTGGTGGCCAGCGTGGCCATGGCAAAGATGATGGAACGGGGAGGCGCGGACGCCGTGGTGGCGGAAGGAATGGAGTCGGGCGGACACATCGGTGCGGCAACCACGTTTACGCTGGTGCCCCAGGTGGCGGATGCCGTGAGTATTCCGGTCATTGCGGCAGGCGGAATCGGGGACGGAAGAGGTCTGGCCGCCGCATTTATGCTGGGGGCGGAAGCGGTGCAGCTGGGAACCCGCTTTGTGGTGGCGGCGGAATCCATCGCCCATGAGAATTACAAGAAGAAAATTGTGGCCGCCAGGGATATTGATTCCGAAGTGACGGGAGCAAGTCACGGACATCCGGTCCGGCAGCTCAGGAACCATATGACCAGAGAATATCTGAAGCTGGAAAAAGCCGGCGCATCCTTCGAGGAGCTGGAGCAGATGACTCTGGGGGCATTGAGAAAGGCAGTGGTGGATGGAGACACTGTGAACGGAACGCTGATGGCAGGTCAGATAGCAGGCCTGATCGGGAAAGAGCAGACCTGTGCCGAAATCATCCGGGAGCTGATGGAAGAGGGCGAGAAGCTTCTGGCCGGGGCGGACAGGTGGCTGTGAGATCCGTCAGGGTGTTCTGGCGTATGAAGGTAAGGTATGAGGTTCTGTTCACGGCCTTGCCGGGGCGGGCAGGTGGCTGCGGGACAGGGATACGCCGCTCTGCTTCGCGGAGGAAGGCAATGCATAAGGTTCCCTGCGATTAAGGCATTGAGAAAAGGATGAGAAGATAAGATGGGAAAGACAGCATTTCTGTTCCCGGGCCAAGGTGCACAGTACTGTGGCATGGGAAAGGATTTTTATGATACTTTTGAGGCGGCAAAAAGTGTATACGTCACAGCGGGAGAAGCCTCGGGGCTGGATGTGGGGGCAATCTGCTTTACGGAAAATGACCGACTGGATGTGACAAAGTATACGCAGATTGCCATGCTGACCACAGAGGTCGCCATTTTGAAGGTGCTGGAAGAGGCCGGGGTGAGAGCAGACTGTGCCGCGGGCCTAAGTCTGGGCGAATATGGCGCGCTGGCGGCGGCAAAGGTGATGGAGCTTCCGGAACTGTTCCGCCTGATTTACCTTCGGGGTACTTATATGCAGGAGGCGTATCCGGTGGGAGGAGCCATGACGGCCGTGCTGGGACTGGATGCGGACCGCATCCGGAAGATCTGCGGGGAGACGCCGGGTACGGTGGCCATCGCAAATGACAACTGTCCGGGCCAGATCGTGATCTCCGGGGAGGAACAGGCGGTCCGGGAGGCCTCCGCAAGACTGCAGGAGGCCGGTGCAAAGCGCTGCATTCCCCTTAAGGTCAGCGGTCCCTTCCACTCGGAACTGCTGAGAGGAGCAGGAGAGAAGCTGGGGACTCAGCTGGAGACGGTCAGAGTGAACCGCCCGGAGATTCCGTATATCTGTAACGTGGAAGCGGAGTATGTCACGGAATGTGATTCCATCAAAGCCCTTCTGGCAAGGCAGGTATCCTCCACCGTGAGATGGCGGGAGACAATGGAGAGAATGCTGGCAGACGGAGTGGACACCTTCCTGGAAATCGGGCCGGGCAGGACGCTGGCAGGCTTCCTGAAGAAAATGAGCCGGGATGTGCGGGTGGTAAATATCGGGAAGGTGGAGGAGCTGGAAGCTTTCCTGCATTCCTGAGGCAGGCGTATACGTACAGGAAGTCTGAATCGGCGGAATGCCGGAGCATCAGACCGCAGCGGAGGTCAGGAGGGCCATGGGCGAAAAGGTCAGGACTGAAGACAGAGCGAAAGGTGAGAAAAGGAAACTGTGACGAAAACGGATGGAGACAAAATGGAAGCGGAAAAAGAACTTGCAGGTAAAGTGGCGCTGGTAACCGGCGCCGGGCGGGGAATCGGCAGAGCCATCGCCGGCTTCCTTGCGGAAAAAGGCGCCGTGGTGCTGGTGAATTACAATGGCTCCAGAGAACGGGCGCTGGAAGCGGTGAGAGAGATTGAAGAAAACGGAGGGCAGAGCGAGGCCTTTGGCTGCGATGTGTCCGATTTCCATGCCTGCGGGAAAATGATAGAGGAAATTATACAGAAATATCATCATGTGGATATTCTGGTGAACAATGCGGGTATTACCAGGGACAATCTGATTGTGCGGATGACGGAGGAAGAATATGACGGGGTATTGAATACCAACCTGAAGGGCGCCTTTAATACCATCCGTCATCTGTCCAGATATTTCCTGAAACAGCGGGGCGGCAAAATCATCAACATTTCGTCCGTATCCGGGGTGGCGGGAAATGCGGGGCAGGCCAATTATTCCGCTTCGAAGGCAGGATTAATCGGTCTGACGAAAAGTGTTGCAAGAGAACTGGCAGGCAGGGGAATCTGCGCCAACGCCGTGGCACCGGGATTTATTGATACGGAAATGACAGGGGCGATGCCAGGGAGAGCCAGAGAGGCGGCAATGGCGTCCATCCCCATGGGCAGGCCGGGAAGTGTGGCGGATGTGGCCGGTCTTGTGGCATTTCTGGCCGGGAGAGGCGCGGATTATATCACGGGCCAGGTCTTCTGCGTGGACGGCGGAATGACAATGTAAGTTCGGCTTGTAGAGCGGATATGCAGATTACAGCGGAATGCATTGTGGCGGAGCAGAAGGCGGGAGTGACGGAGAAGATGCGGTAAAAAGGAATCAGATGGGAGCAGAAATGAGAAGAAGAGTAGTCGTTACGGGTATGGGGGCTGTGACCCCTATCGGCATCGGTGTGGAAGCATTCTGGGCCGGTATCAGACAGGGAAAAGTCGGATTCGCACCTGTCACAAGATTTGATACTTCCAATTATAAATGTAAGCTGGCCGCGGAAGTGAAAGACTTTCAGCCGGAAAAATATATGGACAGAAAAGCGGCCAGACGGATGGAGCTTTTCTGCGCCTCATTCATGTGGATTGAACGTTTGGATCGGTCAAAGAGCTGGACGCCAAGCTCCCTCTCCAAGCTGATAATCATGC